>CALAFV010000520.1 GCA_937891445.1 uncultured Phycisphaerales bacterium
GGTACGCGGCGGGCGGTGCGGGTTTTTGTCGGAAACCCGCCCGGCGCACCGCCGCGGCGGCCGGCTCTCATGCGCATGCTCGACCATCCGCCGTGGGGGCTGGTAGGCTGGGGTCATGAGCACACCGCGGCCAATCAAGAGGATCCTGGCGGGGACGGGGCTGACGCCCGAGTCGGTCGGAGGGGTGCTGCTGGCCCGTTGGCTGGCGGCGAAACTCGGGGCGTCGCTGCATGTGGTGCACGTGATCGAGATGGTGGCGCAGGAGCAGGAGGTCGCCATCCCCGGCCTGGCGGCGGCCCACGAGCGCCACGCGCGCGAGGAACTGGACCTGTTCGCCAGGGCGCACGGGCTGGGGAACGGGGACGTGACGCTGGAGGTGGTCGTCGGCTCGACCGAGGCGGAGATCCTGCGGGCGGCGCGGCGGGTGGGGGCGGACCTGGTCGTGCTGGGGCGGTACGGGCGCGGCGGGCCGCGGCGGGGGACGCTGGGGAGCGTCGCCGACCGCGTGGTGCGCAAGTGCCCGGTGAGCGTGCTGGTCGCCGACCCGGTCTTCCGCGGCGAGTTCAAGCGGATCGGGGTGGCCACGGACTTCTCCGCCGAGTCGGAAGTGGCCGTGCGGCGGGCGATGGAGTTGGCGCGGCTGAGCGGCGTGCAGGAGGTGATGCTGCTGCACGCGTACGAACTGCCGCGGGGATTCCACACGATCATGAGTTATGAGGAGGCGCAGTCGCGGATGGAGGCCGTGGCGGCCGAGCGGGCCGCGGCGTGGCGGGCCTCGCTGGCCGGCGAGGGCGTGGACCTGATCCTGCGGACGACGCACAGTTCCGCCGGCCGCGGCGTGCCGGAACTGGCCGAACTCGAGCGGCTGGACCTGGTCGTCGTGCACACGCACGGCCGCAGCCGGCCGGCGATGTTCATGATGGAACGCAAGACGGAGAAGATCCTCGGCGGCTGCACGTGCAGCGTGTGGGCCGAGAAGTCGCCGGAGATGTACCAGGGGATGGTCGAGGCGCTCGGCGAACTGCTGGGCGTGTGACTGCTCGGAGGCAAGCCAAAGCAGCCGCAGATCAACGCAGATTGACGCGGATCAGAACGTGCCTGGGACGGACATAATCCCTTCTGTTCTCGTCTGATCTGTGTGATCTGTCTTGATCTGTGGCTCTTTCTTCTCTGTCTTATTCTGCGTCTATCTGCGCTGATCTGCGGCTCATCCAGGCCGCTTGACGGCGAGGATCTCGAAGACCGGCGGGCAGACGACGAAGTCGGTCTTCGAGCGGCAGAGGTCGTCGAGGGTGGCGAGCATCTCGTCGTGGTCCTGCTGGGTGATGTAGCCCATCTGGAGGAGTTTGGGCGTGTAGGTGCGCCACCAGGTGTCGGGCCAGTGCCACATCGTGTCGCCGGGGCGGGCGGTGCGCTGGTGGACGTCCATGTGCACGACGTCGAAGCCCGCGGCGTCGAGCATCGCGGGGAGGCGGCCCGCGACGTCCGGGTCGCCGCCGCGGTCGCGCCACGAGCGGGCGGTGGCGGCGACGACCCTGGTGTAGATGTCCCGCCGCGGGGCGCAGGTCATCGTCTCGTAGTTGAAGTAGTCGTGTACGGCGAAGAAGGCCCCGGGTTTCAAGACCGACGCGACGGAGCGGACGACCGCCGCGGGATCGCGCACGAAGCACAGGACCCAGCGGGCGTAGGCCAGGTCGAAGGGAGGCGCCGGGGACTGGGCACCGGGGACCGGTGGGGAGTTGGAGAGGGAGGCGAGGGCGGCGGGGATGTCGTGGCCGTCGCCCCGGACCGCCGTGAGTTGCGGGAGGTTGCGGGCCGCGGCCTGCGCGTTGGCGTGCTGCACGAAGTTGGGTGACTCGTCGATCCCGACGACCCGGCCGCGGCGCGTGACGAGCATGGCCAAGTCGAAGGAGGCGTAGCCGGGCCCGCAGCCGACGTCGAGGACGTGTTGCCCCGGGCCGATCCGCGCGCGGCGCCACAGGGCGTGGGCGGCGTCGGCCCACAGGCGGGCCTGGAAGCCGAGGCGCTCGAGTTCATCGGCGCCGGTGCCGAGGACGTACTCCGGGGCGGAAGCGTTGGAGTCGGCCATGCGCGAGGGTATGGCGCGCCGCTCCGGTTACGGCTGGACGCTCTCCCACGAGCCGAGCAGTTCGTCCAACCGCCCACTTGACAATCACATGAAACTCCGGCGCGCGGGGGTTCGGGGAGGCGGGGCGATGCGAACGAAGCGGCCTCCGAGCCGCGAGGGTCCCTGCCACGGATTGGTCGTGCCAGCCTCGGCGTAGCCCGGAGTTGGTTCATCGGGCTCGAGCGGCCAGGTGGCTGCCTCAAGCGGTTCCGAGGGCTAGCGGCCTGCGGGCATGGATGCTTCGTTGAGGAGCGAGACCGGAGCGAAGGCCGCGATAGACTGGCGCACATGGCTGGCACGGCGACAGAGTGCCTCATCTGCGGGTACGACTTGGCGGGCATCGGGGAGTCGGCGCCATGCCCGGAGTGCGGGGCCGGACCGGACGAGGCGCGCGTGCCGACGCCGCTGACGCTGGGGCGATGGGTGCGGGGGTTCGTCGGGATCGTGGTATCGCCGCGCTGGGTACTTCAGAGGCAGACGGGGCGGCGCGAGGCGTGGCTGGTGCTGGCGGCGAACCTCTTTGCGGCATGGGCGCTCATCGGCGTCGCGGTGACGGCGCCGGCGATCGTCGAGAACTTGAACGACAACCGAAGGGGCGGCGCGGCCCTGGAGGCCCTTGGTGCGGTGGTGTTGGCGGCGCTCGTTCATCTGGCGGCGATGGTCGCGTCGATCGTGCCGGCGATCATCGTGAGCGTCGGGACGCTGGCCTTTGCCGGCGGCGTGGCCGCGGCCGGTTGCCGGGTCGTCGGCTGCCGCGTCCGCTGGGGCCGCATCCTCGCCTCGGCGGCGGCCGCAAGTTACGCCGCCGTCGCGATCGCGGTGCCGACGGCCGGTGTGTCGGTCGGGGCCGGGATTGTCGCGCTGCTCACGTTTGACGGCGCCGGCTCGCCCTTGTCGTGGTTCACGTCGGGCTCGATGGTGTACGTCGGCGCGCCGGCGATCATGGCGATTCTCGGGACGCTCGCTGTGCTGATGGTCTGGGGCGTGTGCCTCGATGCGGCGCCGACGCCGCCGTCGGCCTGAGGCGGCTACATTCCCGCCGAGGACCGATGGCAAGCCACAAACCCCTGCGCCTGCTGATCGTCATGCCCTCGTGGGTCGGCGACGCCGTCATGGCCACGCCGACGCTGCGGATGCTGCGCGACGGCCTGCGCGGGTCGTTCATCGGCGGGCTGATGCGGCCGGGGATCGACGAGGTCATGGCGGGCTCGCTCTTCTTCGACCAGATCCACGTCGAGCGGGCGCGGGGGATCATGGGGCCGAAACTGGTCGCGAACAAGGTGCGGCCGCTGCAGTACGACACCGCGGTGCTGCTGACCAACTCCTTCTCGACGGCGCTGATCACGCGCCTGGCGTACATCCCGCGCCGGATCGGCTACGACCGCGACGGCCGCGGCATCCTGCTCACGCAGAAACTGATGCCGAAACGGCGCGAGGGCGGGAGGGGGTTCGCACCGGTTCCGCAGGTGGAGTACTACGTGGAGTTGGCGCGGGCCGTGCTGGGGGAGGACCTGCCCAACGGGGGCCGCGTGCCGCCCATGGAACTGGGGACGACGGAGGCGGAGGAGCGGGCCGCGGTGGAAGTTCTCGCCAAAGCGGGGATCACCGGCGAGCGGCCGATCGCCATGCTCAACCCCGGCGGCAACAACGAGGCCAAACGCTGGCCGGCCGACCGCTTCGCGGCCGTGGGGGCGCACCTGGCGCGCGACCGGGGGATGGACGTGGTGATCAACGGCTCGCCGGGCGAGGCCTCGCTGGTCGAGGAGATCGCGAGGCGGATCAGGGAGACCGTGAGCGCAGGCGCGGTCGTCGCCGAACTGCCGCGGCTGGGAATCACGCTCGGGGCGCTCAAGGCGATCGTGCGCCGCTGCTCGCTGATGGTGACCAACGACACCGGCCCGCGCCACATCGCCGCGGCGATGCGCGTGCCGACCGTCGCCCTCTTTGGCCCGACGGACGTCCGATGGACCGCCCTCCCGCCCGGAACGCCGGAGGTGTGCCTGGTCGCCGACCCGACATTGCCGTCCGAGGAGGTCGCGGACGATCACCCGGAGCGGTGTCGGATTGACCGGATCACGGTGGAGCAGGTGACGGCAGCGGTTGAGCAGGTCCTCACGGTGCGGCGCTGAGCCGGCTTACGCGCACTGCAACTCGACCCAGACTTCTTTGAACTCGCTCAAGGCGATCGTTTCGGCGGTGGCGCAGAAGTAGATGTTCCCTTCGTCGCCGAATATGAGGCCGAGGTCGTCGTCGCTGGCGATCTGGAGCAGCAGCTTCCAGCGCGAAGCGCCGAGCGTGAGGTAGGGAGTGCGAGGGTCCATCTTCGGTTCGCCGCGGCCGTTCCACTTCTCCATGCCGAAGGGGTCTTCGACCCCGTGCCACGTCAGTTGACAGTTCAGTTCGAGATCGTCCTGGATTGTGGTGGGCCATCCACCCCACTGATGGTGTGATTCGTCGAGCGGGTTGACGTACTCGTACCAGAGGTCGAAGTATCGCTTTTGCTCCGCCTCGCGCACGATCACCTGATTCACAAGCAGGTTGTCGTGCGGCGGGATGGTGAGCACCTTCTGGAAACTGATGGCACGCTGCGGCACTGGGGCGGTCTCGTACGTTCCCTTCCCAACGCCCTTGGGAAGCGGGAGCGGTTTGAGCGCGGTCCGGGCGGGCGTGTAGAAGATGCGCCACCCGTCGCGGTCCTTGGGCGAGCCGCCCCACGGCTGTTCGGCGACGTCGTAGAAGAAGGACAGGAGACCGTCACGGATCGGCCAGTAGAACTCCGAGTGGGCCGCGGCGACGTCCTTGATGTTGATCTGGGCCAGGAACATGAGCGGCCGCTTGCCGCACGTGGGCCACGGCGTGCCACGAGGCAGGTCCGGGAGACCACCGAACTTGCTCGCCCCGGCACGGAGCCGTGCAGCGGGGCGCGTGAGCAGCCGGAGGCCTTCATCGGCCAGTTTGAGGATCTCGGGCTCGCGGGCCGCGAGGCCGTGCTTACGAATGAGTTTTCTGAGTCTTGCCTTGGTCATGACCGCCAGCGTACCAGAGGCACGCAGGTTCTTGGGACCAAGGCGCCTCAAGCGGCTCCGGCCCGCGCCGCCAGCACCGTCGCGATCGGCTCGCCGTTCAGCCCGTCGCTGAAGAGGTACCACCGGACGTCCGGGTAGGTCGTCTCCAGCCGTGACAGGATGCGGGTCAGCCGGCGGTTGTCGAGCAGGATGCGCGGGTCGGCGATGACGATCGAGCCCGAGCGGGTGCCGATCTCGACCCGGCCGCGTGCGATGGGCTTGATCTCGCGGAAGACGTTCTCGTGCGACCAGTCGAGCCAGGAGAGGTCGGCCCGGTCGTAGCGGCGGCGGTCTTCGTGGACCCGGCCCCGGTCGTCCATCGCCCACAGGGCGATCTCGCCGAAGCGGGGGGAGTGGCCGATGTGGTGGTACTGAATGCCGGGCATCGTGGCCTCGGGACGGGGGTGGGTCGGTCGGGTCGGACCGGACCCGGGGAACAACGCTCCCCAGTGATCGGACCCGGGGGGCCGGAACTGGTGCCGTCCGTGCCGCCTGGGGCGGATTTGCCGCCGCACAGCCGTCATAAACGGACCGGGGACAAGGGCTTGCGGCCGCGTCCCGGCTGGGGGGGCGGGCGACGGCGAGGGGGGGACGGTTGACCCCGGGGCGGCCGGCACTACGATCAGACCGACGAAGTGGAAGCCCGCCCGTACGGCCCGGAAGGGCCGGGCGCCGCGGGAGCCCCGATGGGGGCGTAGCTCAGTTTTGGTAGAGCGCTTCCATGGCATGGAAGAGGTCACGAGTTCGAGTCTCGTCGCCTCCACTTCACACCTGACCGCCCGGCCGCGAGGTCGGGCGGTTGTGCTTTGAGCGGCGGCCTTTGGGGGGGTGGTGGTGGGGCGGCGGGATCAGTCCGTCGCACCGCCCCGGACGCTGTTCATGCCAAGGGGCGAGCGGAAGTCGAGGGCGTCGGGCCAGACGTCCAGATGGCGGCGGATCGACTCGAGCAGGTCCCGCTCCGGGCCAGTGTTGGCTGGGGCGGCGCTTTCGATGAACGGGGCCGCCTCGGCGATCAGCGGGGCGGCCTCGGCCGCGCGGCCCTGGGCGTCGAGACATGCGGCGAGCATGATCTGCGAGACGGCACGCTGCCAGCGCTGCTGCCAGGTGTAGATCTCCTCGACGCGGAGGCACGAGCGCAGGATCGGCTCGGTTTCGGCGGCCCGTCCCTGCTTGACGATGACCTGGGCCAGGCGAAGGGCGACCTCGCCGGTGGAAGCATGCAACGGTCCGCGCACGCGGAGACGCAGTTCATACTCGCGCCGCAGAATGTCCTCGGCTTCGGCCAGTTCGCCGCGGGCGATGTGGACGCGGGCCAGCGGCAGGGCGGTGCGCGACACGCGGAAGCGGTTGGCCGCGCGGCGGGGAGCCTCCATCTGGTGGGCTTCCAGCGCCGTGTCGAGGGCCTCGTCCAGGCGGCCGTCGCCGGCGAGGCACAGCGCCACCTGCGCCAACGTCCCGGCGGCGCTGGGGGAGTCGAAGCCCAGGGCCTCGCTGCGGGCCTCGAGCGCGGAGCGCATGAGCGAGACCGCCTCCCCCGGTTCGCCCCGCTGGTGCTCGTTGAGCAGCCGCGCCAGCAGCACCGTGGCCCACGCGGTGCGCAGGTCGCGCGAGCCGTAGGTCCTCTCCATGCGGGCGTGAACGTCGCGGAGGATCGCCTCTGCCTTCTCAGATCGGCCCGTGCGGGCGTAGAGGTCGGCGAGACGGTACTCGGCGTGGCGCGCGGCCTCGGCCTTCTCCTCGGGCAGCGCGTAATGGACCAGCGCGGCGCCGATCGCGGGGTAGACCGCGTCCGCGTCGGCACGCCGGCCCTGCGAAAGCAGCAGGTCGATCAACTCATCGGCGACGGCGAACGTTCCCTGCTCGGCGGGGCCGAGGGAGGGGATGTTGAGCGCCAGTGTTTCGCGCAGCAGCGCTTCGGCTTCGGCGAGATCGCCCTGCATGCGCCGGGTCCGGGCCAGTTGCCACAACTCGGCCGCGACGCGCCACGGCCGGTCGGGGAACGCGACGCGGGCGCGGAGCACGACATCGCGGGCCAGGGCCTCGGACTCCTCCAGCCGGCCGCTGCGGCGCAGCAGGCGGACGAGCCACGAATCCGTGGTGATGCTCTCGGGGTGCGTGATCCCCAGTTCGGAGGCCCACAACTCGCTCGCGACGCACAGGTGGTGCTCGGCGTCGGCGTAGCGGCCGATCTCCTGGTAGACGTTGCCGATGTAGTGGCGGACCCGGGCTTCGGTGAGCGGGTCGCCGCGGAAGATGACCGGGATGTCGGCGGCGGCGGCATCGACCGCCTCGATGACGGTGACGCTCGGCCCGGCACGTCCCGGGAAGGCGGACTCGAGGATGTTCGTGAGGAAGAACAGGTTGAGGTTGGCGAGGCTTTCGGCGTCGCGCTGCGCCCGGGCGAGCGCTTCCTCGGCCTCGCGCCGGCGGGCCTCGGCCTCCTTCTGGGCCATCTCGGCCTTGAGCATCGCGGCGTTGCCGGCGCGGAGTCGGGCCTGTGCGAGCCACTCGGCGTTGATGGCGCGCCGGGCCTGGATCGCGATCCCC
>CALAFV010000521.1 GCA_937891445.1 uncultured Phycisphaerales bacterium
GCGAGGCGGGCGTCGGCAAGACGGCGATCGTCGAGGGCCTGGCGCAGCGCATCGTCAGCGGCGAGGTGCCGGACATCCTGCACGACCGCCGGCTGGTGGTGCTCGACCTGGCGATGATGGTCGCCGGGACGAAGTACCGCGGCCAGTTCGAGGAGCGGATCAAGGCGGTGATGAACGAGGTCCGCCGCGCGGGCAACGTCATCCTGTTCATCGACGAGTTGCACACGCTGGTCGGCGCCGGCGGGGCGGAGGGGGCGATCGACGCCTCCAACGTCCTCAAGCCCGCGCTGGCCCGCGGCGAGATCCAGTGCATCGGCGCCACGACGTTCGACGAGTACCGCAAGTACATCGAGAAGGACGCGGCGCTGGCGCGCCGGTTCCAGCCGATCCCGGTCGATCCGCCCACCGAGGCGCAGACGATCGAGATCCTCAAGGGCCTGCGCGACCGGTACGAGCAGCACCACCGCGTGCAGATCACCGACGAGGCGATCAAGGCGGCCGTGGAACTCTCCGGCCGGTACATCACCGGGCGCGTGCAGCCGGACAAGTCGATCGACGTGATCGACGAGGCCGGGGCGCGCGTGCGCATCAAGAGCATGACCAAGCCGCCGAACCTGGCGGAGATCGAGGCGGAGATCGAGCGCCTCAGCGTCGAGAAGGACGAGGCGGTCAAGAGCGCCGACTACGAGCGGGCCGCGGAACTGCGCGACAAGGCCGAGCAGTTGCGCCGCGAGCGCGAGCGGCTCCAGAAGGAGTGGCGCGACAAGACCAAGGAGATCTCCGGCACGGTCGACGAGGAGGTCGTCGCGGAAGTCGTCTCCAAGATGACCGGCGTGCCGCTGCAGCGCCTGGAGAAGGAGGAGGCCCAGCGCCTGCTCGAACTCGAGAAGGAACTGCACAAGCGCGTCGTCAGCCAGGAGGAGGCGATCAAGGCGATCGCCAAGAGCATCCGCCGCGCCCGGGCCGGCCTGAAGGACCCGAAGCGGCCGATGGGCTCGTTCATCTTCGTCGGCCCCTCCGGCGTCGGCAAGACGCTGGTGGCCAAGACGCTCGCCGAGTTCATGTTCGGCGACGAGGACGCGCTGATCACGCTCGACATGTCGGAGTACATGGAGAAGCACAACGTCAGCCGCCTCGTCGGCGCTCCCCCCGGCTACGTCGGCTACGAGGAGGGCGGCCAGCTCACCGAGCGCGTCCGCCGTCGCCCGTACTCCGTGATCCTGCTGGACGAGGTCGAGAAGGCGCACCCCGACGTCTTCAACATGCTCCTGCAGATCATGGAGGAGGGCCGCCTGACGGACTCCTTCGGCCGCAACGTGGACTTCAAGAACACGATCCTGATCATGACCTCGAACATCGGCGCCGACCTGATCAAGGGCGGCGGCGGGTTCGGGTTCAGCAAGCGGAGCGACAGCACCGACTTCGAGAACATCAAGTCGATCCTGATGAAGGAGATCGAGCGGTTCTTCCGCCCCGAGTTCATCAACAGGCTCGATGACGTGATCGTCTTCCGCCCGCTGAACAAGCAGGACCTGGTCACGATCGTGGACTACGAGATCGCCAAGGTCGCCAAGCGGCTGAGCCAGCAGGGCGTCACGCTCGAACTGGATCAGAAGGCCAAGGACTTCCTCATCGAGAAGGGGTACAACCCCGACTTCGGCGCCCGCCCGCTCCGCCGGGCTATCGGCACCTACGTCGAGGACCCGCTCTCGGAGATGATGCTCCAGGGCGACTTCCGGCCGCCGTGCCTGATCAAGGTCACGCGGAAGGTCGAGGAGTCCAAGGAGGGCGAGGCCCCCGCGGACGGCAAGAGCGAGGGTCCGGACCACCTGTTCTTCAGCTTCGAGGAGGCCCCGGCCCAGCAGGAACCGCCCACCAAGGAGAAGGGCAAGGACAAGCCCGTCGGCGCCGGGACCTGATCCCGGCGAGGCCCTCCCCCGGGGCGCATCGCCCGTGACGGCCACACCACACAGGGGCCCGGCGCACACGCCGGGCCCCTGTTTTCTTTGGCGGCCGGGTCAGCGCGGGCGCAAACGAAAAGCCCGCCGGGACAGGTCCCGGCGGGCTGCATGGAGTCGATGGATGCTCGAGCCGATCAGGACCGACGGCGACGGCAGGCCACGAGCCCGCTCAGGCCCAGCAGCGCCGCGGCGCCCGGGGCCGGGATGATCGAGAGGGAGTGGGGGAGCGCCGAGTTCTCGGCGGCAGCCCAGCCGGCGACCTTCGGCTGCATGGTCGGGTCGCCCCAGATCGGATCGGCCGTCGTGGCGCCGTTGCCGCCGGAGATCCCGTACTCCACATCGTTGGCCAGGGGGTTAACGCCCCAGTTGACGAACCCGATCGAGGCGCTGCCGCCGTCGTTCTGGTACCGCTGCGGGTCGTACAGCGTGTCCTGGTAGACGAAGTCGATCAGCGAGCCGCCGCCGATCGGCACGCCGCCGCGGACGATCATCTGGTACGTCACCGTGCCCGTGCCGGAGGCGCTGAAGTGGTCCATGTTGGTCCACTGGATGTACAGGTCGCCGCCGATCCCCTGCCAGCGGATGTTCCCGCCGGTGCCGGGGGTGTTGTCATCCCACAGCGGGCAGATGAGTTGACGCGGCCCCAGGCCGCCGTTGCCCCTGATCGTGCCGTTGTCCGGCGTCAGGCTCAGCAGCGAGGTGTGGCCGGCGTTGCCCGCGTTGGGATTGGCCCACCCGATCTCGGTCGCATTGGTGAAGGTGTCGGTGGGGGAGTTGCCCCAGATCACCGCGCCGTTGGTCCCCACGCGGATGGAGACGCCGCCGGCCAGCAGGCCGTTGCCGTTGAACCCGGCCGCCGTCAGCGCGGCGCCCGTGACGATCAGTTCGGAGTCGTCCGTGATCGATCCGATCGACGTGCCGGTCGCGCTGATGTCCGTGAACGGCACAGCGCTGGGCACGATCGAGAGTTGGGCCAGGGCGGACGACGCCGCCGCCAGCCCAGCCAAGCCCGCGAACACAATGCTCTTCTTCATTCGTGAGTCTCCCTGCTCTCTTCAGGCACACCGGTGTTCCGACGCACTCGTCTCGGAGGCCGGGGCGACGCACCCCACACGCGAACACCATTCAGCGGCGCACGCCGCGTCCGTTGGAGATCAATGGATCCGGAAACTCGCTCGCTCCGGCGCCGGCTCGAACAAGCCGGCCGAATCAGAGTACCCAAATCCGGTTGTTTTGCAAAACAAATTTTCGTGCCCCCGCCCTCGAGGCGCAGGTCCCACCCGGCGGCACGCCAGAAGGGTGTTGTTAACGTCCGATTCGTATTATGATCGGCATAAACGGAACCGACGGGCAGCGCCAACACGCCCGGCGGCGGGGGCTGCGCAGAAATAACAAAAGGTCGGACGGGCGGCCCGATCCGATAACGGAGCCGCGCCTTCTTGTAACTGCGGGTCGAAGTTACGCAGTTTGCCACGCTGAACCGACCCTCCGGACCCGCCGCAGCAATCCGTTAGTTCGGCACACTAACAACACACTTTCGTGGATGGCGGACCGCGGCACACGCGGGAATTTCCGCTGCGCCGCGTGAGTTTTCGGTTGCAGGCGCAGCAACTCACGGGTATAAAGGATTGTTCATCACCGTGACGGTCTGGGCGTGTGCGCGCTTTGACCGTTCCCCGTTCAGGATTGGGCCCGGGGAGAGAGCAAGCCTCGAGCCCATCGCGCTTTGTTACGGCAGTCGGCCCCGGTTTCCGCCGGGCTGCCCGCCGTCGGGCGCGGCGCCGGCGGTGTGAGCCGGCGCTCGTGGTGTATCCGTTGTGCGGCAAGGAGAAAGGAGAGTGGAATGCGAGCGAGGAACATGCTTCTGGCCGTCGGCGCTGCGCTGAGCGCCGCCGCGGCGGCCAACGCCCAGGTCTACTCGGCGTCGGGCCTGCCGGTGCCGATCGCCAGCAACAACACATTCACGTCCGAGATCGTCGTCCCGGACTTCTTCACGATCACGGACCTCAACGTGATCTTCAAGGCGGATCACACGTACCGCGGCGACCTCGATATCGCCCTGATCCGCGGCAACAACTACATCGTGCTGGCCACCGACATCGGCACCACCGCCGATAACTTCCTGGTCCGGTTCGACCAGACGGCCGTGGAGCCGATCACGGCGTACACGACCGGGACCAGCGGCTTCTACCGTCCGGAGGGAACGACCGGCGACTTCACGACGCAGGGCTTCGGGCTGGTGCAGCAGCAGGCCGTTTTCAGCAGCCTCGGCCTGCTGGCGTCGGACGCCGTCTCGTCGCTGGACTTCTGGAACGGCACCAACGCCAACGGCACCTGGACGCTGCTGGTTTCCGACGACGCCTCTGGCGACGACGGGATGCTGAACTACTGGTCGCTGGAGTTCAACGGCGCCATGGACCCCAACGCGCCGGCGGGCCAGCCCACGCCGCCCCCGGAGTTCCCGGGGAACTTCACCGGCACGCCCAACGTGCTCTTCGCGGGGGTCTCCGTCACGGGCACCACGATCTGGGATCCCGAGAACCCTCAGCCCGGCCTGACCCGCGGCGCTGGTGAAGCCGGCACGACGGGCCGCTACGGCACGTTCGCCTGGGACCTGGCCGGCAACGAGGTCGCCTACCGCATCGAGCACGGCGGCGGCAACATCGAACTGTCGCTGACGAACCTGACGGCGGACCTGGACCTGATCCTGATCGACGCGTCGGGCACCGTCGCGGGCGTCCTGGCCGTGTCGCAGGGCTTCGGCGGAGCGAACGCCGAGTCGATCCTCTTCGAGGACGCCGCCCCGGGCACCTACTACGCCGTCGTGGACACCTTCTCCCAGCCCGGCTCGACCTACACCCTGACCTACATCCCGGCCCCCGGCGCCGCGGCGCTGCTGGGCCTGGGCGGGCTGGTCGCCACCCGCCGCCGCCGCTGATTGGCTCCCGACCTTCGGCACCATGTTGTGACCCGAGAGGGGTCCGGGCTCGCCCGGACCCCTTTTTTCATTCCCCCCGCTCCCCCCCACTCCGGCGACCCGCCACGTGACCACGGGCCGCTCGTTGTGCGTACAAACATGGCCGCCGGGGCATCGGCCCGACCGGCGGCGCACGAACCGTTCGCCGATTGCTAGGATGTGCCCGCGATGCCCGTCTTCCTCCGCTGGCTCCTGCGGCTGGGCCCGACGAACCCGATCACGGTCCGCCTGATCCAGGGCGGCTCGCGGCGCGCCCGGCACTTCTACATCCGCACGATCTACCTCGGCGGGCTGATCGCCGTCCTGCTCTACTCGCTGCTGCTCAACGCGCCGGGGGCGGAGGTCTCCTACCGCACGCTCGCCCAGGCGGGGGCGGACAGTTTCGCGGGGATCGCGTACCTCCAGATCGCGCTGATCTGCATCCTCGCCCCGGTCTTCATGGCCGGCGCGATCGCCCAGGAGGCCAGCCCGCGCACCTGGGAGATCCTGCTGACCACGCCGCTGTCGGCGACGCAGATCGTGCTGGGCAACATGCTCGGCCGGCTGTTCTTCATCATCGCGCTGCTGGTCTCGAGCCTGCCGCTGTTCGCCGTGACGCAGTACTTCGGCGGCGTGCCGGGGTCGTCGATCTTCGCCAGTTACCTCATCGCCGGGTGCGCGGCGCTGCTGGTGGCGTCGATCGCGATCGCGCTGTCGGTCAGCCGCCTGGTCGGCAAGCGGGCCGTTTTCGCGTTCTATGTCGCGGTGATCTCGTACCTGGCGCTGACGATGGGGATCGACGCGGTCATCAGCACCGGCGGCGTGACGTACATGACCGCGATCAACCCCTTCCTGGCGCTCAAGACGCTGCTGGACCCCACCGGCTACCCGCGCGCCCCCGCCGGGACGCTCACCGGCCTCTCGGCGCTGATGCTCGAGACGCCCGTGACGGGGTGGTGCGTCCTCTCCTCGGCCGTCAGCGCGGTGCTGCTGGTGCTGTCGATCGCCACCGTCCGCATCGGCGGCCTCGCCGGCGTCGGCCTGGGCGCCAGCAGCGGCGGGGAGAACGCCCGGGCGCCGTGGTACCGGCGGATCTTCGGCCTGCCCGCGCGCGGGGCCCTGCACCGCGCGCCGCGAGCGGTGTGGCACAACCCCATCGCCTGGCGCGAGGCCGCGGCCCGCAACGCGACGCTCTCGAAGATGATTGCGCGGTGGACCTTCATCGCCACCGGCGCGCTCTTCGCCGTCGGGCTGATGGTCTACTACCACGGCGGGTCGCTGCAGACCACGCAACTCCGCACGATCCTGCTCTACACGGTCGTCGGCGAACTGGCGGTCATCTCGCTGGTGGCCGTCAACATGGCCGCGACCGCCGTCGCCCGCGAGCGCGAGGACGGCACGCTCGACCTGCTGCTGACCACGCCCATCACGCCCGGGCAGTACCTCACCGGGAAACTCCGCGGCATGATCGCGTACCTCACGCCGATGCTCGCCGTGCCGTTGGGGACGCTCGGGCTCGCGGGGCTGTATGTCGCCGCGGTGCAGGGGGGCGTGATCCCGCACGAAGCCGGGTGGGAGGTGATCGCGGCGCAGAACCCCAAGTGGGCCTACGCCGTGAACGTCCCGTACCAGCCGCAGGGCGCCGCCGGCCCGACGTACGCCATCCCCGCCGTCCTTCCCGAAGCCGCGCTGGTCGCCACCGTCGCGACGCTGCCGTTCATCGCGTTCTGCGTGATGGTCGGCCTGCACTGGTCGCTCAAGAGCAAGGCCTCGCTCGCGGCCGTGGTGGCGACGGTCGGCATCGTCGGCGCCGCGGCGGGAACGGTGGGCCTGTGCGCCTTCCAGGCCGGGAGCGAACTGCCGATCCTCGGCCCGGTCATCGCCGCGCTGAGCCCCGGTGCCGCGGTCTTCTCGCTGGTGTACCCGGAGCAGGGCCTGGCGGCGACAATCAGCGAGAGCAGCCCGGCGACCGCCCGCCTGGGCCTGCTCATCGGCAGCGTCGTCGCTGCCCTGGCCTACAGCCTCGTCGTGTGGGGCATCCACACGAGCATGGTGAAGAACTTCGACTTCACGGTGCGGAAACTGGCGGGGACCAAGTAGGTGAGCAGGTGAAGGGGTGGCGGGGGTTCAGCCCCGGTTCTTCACCCTCGCGAGCACGCGAGCCCACCAGAGCCAGGCGCATCTCGGCGGTGTCGTCCAGTTTCGTCCCCTCGGCGGCGACGCGCTCGGCGTCTTCCGGCCGCTTCGCCGCGAGGCACGCGCCGTGCAACGTGCCGACCCGCTCCCGGAAGCGCTCGCGCATCATGGCGACCGCCTCGTCGCGGTGCGGCGCGGCGTTCTCATCCAGCGGCATGCTCTCCAGCATCTGGATGTGCTGGTGGTCCCAGACGACCCTCGCCACCGGATCGCCCACGATCCGCAGCAGGTCCAGCCACCGCCCACGTTCCTCCAGCAGGTGTTCGAGGCGGAAGGCGGTGCGCCGGAGCGCCGTCTCGGCCTCCGGGTCGTCCTTGATGCGGTCGAACCACTGGAGCGTCCTGTCCTGGTCGCCGACGACGTCGTTGAGGACGATCCAGTCGTCGAGGTCTTCCCACTCCTTGTTCTCGCCCCGCAGCCGCGCCTCGACCTGATCACGGACTTTCGCAAACGCCTCGCGGGCCGGCTCGTGCGGACGCGCTGGCCCCGGCCCGAGCGCTGCGGGACGACGAGAACTCGCGCGTGCGCGTGTGGGCCCTGTTGCTGGTCGCCCAACTCGAAGGCGACCGCACCCGCGCGGTCGAGCCGCTCGTCGCGCTGCTCGCCGACCCCTTGCCCGATGCACGCGCCGACGCCGCCGAGGCGCTGGGCATCATCGGGCCGCCGGCGGCTGCGGCGTTGCCGGCGCTTGAAAGGCTGCTCTCCGAAACGTCATCGCATGCGCGGGAGAACGCGAAGAAGGCCATCGCCGCGATCCGGGGCGAGTCCAACGATCAGTGTCAGGGATGATGATGCATTCTCGCGACGGACCTCACGCGGCGCCCTGGTTCTCCGAAGGCGGCGCGGCGAGCACTTCGGCGATCCGCCGCAGCGTTCGGAGCGTCACGCCGTCGAGACTCTTCTCAAGACGGGACACGTGCGACTGTGACACGCCGAGCAGAGCGGCGAGTTCTTCCTGCGTCAGCCCGTGCTGCTTGCGCAGGGATGCGAGGCCGTTGCGTACGAGTTCCCACAGGATGTCGTTGGCGTCGAACCACTCGGTATGCGGATCCTCGAGGATCCGGACCGCTTCCGCGACTTGCTCGGAAGAGGGCGGGGTGACGCCCGAGGTATCCCCCATGAGCCGTCTGAACTCGTCCACGGGAACCAGCACGTGCGTGACGACCCCGTTGGCCTGAACGGTTGGAAAGCGGGTCACTGGTCGGGCTCCGTCATCCGGCGGTTGCTGGGTTGATCGAGATGATGGTCACACGGTCCTCGACGGGATCGAACTTGATCACGATGTGCCAGCGCTCGAGCAGCGCCCAACGAATGCCGGGCGGCGTGCCCGGCGTCAGAATCGCGGAACTGTGCGTGAAGGGATCCGAGTCCAGCCGGAGCAGCAGATCGGCGAACGCCCATCGCTCGGCGTCCGTGCGCACGGGGTCCCGCAACCATGTGACGACCTGCCGAGACAACCGCATACGTCGCCGGAACAGCGCACGCCGCGGTGGGGGTGCAAACAGCGACTCCCAAATGGCATTGACCCAATCGGGTGGCATCGCTCACGGTCTCCGATCGTGGACCGTACAGCGAATGTGCGGATCGTCGCAACTTGGGAAAGCGGACGTGGAACACCATGCACAAAGTATGCATCCCACGTTATATTCGGCAACGGCCGTGGCGATGTTTCGGCCCGTTAGGGCCAAACAAATACCAATTTTATGCCTAATAGGTTTTCCTCAGGCGAGCACTCGGGATCCCAAGTTGATCGCGGTACTTCGCGACCGTCCGCCGCGCGATGTCGATGCCGCGCTTGCGGATCTCTTCGGCCAGAGCCTCGTCGCTGAGGGGGTTGGACTTGTCCTCGGCGTCGATGACCTCCTTGAGCGCGGCCTTGACGGCGTCCCAGGAGACGTCCTCGCCGGTGGCGGTCTGCGTGCCGCCGGTGAAGAAGCCGCGGAGGGGGACAATGCCGCGGGGGGTCTGGAGGTACTTGTCGGCGACGGCGCGGCTGACGGTGGCGACGTGGACGCCGAGTTGCTCGGCGACCTGCGTCATCGGCAGCGGGCGGAGGTGCTGCGGGCCGTAGTCGAAGTAGTCCCGCTGGGCGTCGATGACGACGTTGATGACGCGCAGCAGCGTGCGCCGCCGCTGCTCGACGGCGTCGATGAGCCAGGAGGCGTTGGAGAGGTTCTTCTTGAGGAAGTCGCGCGTCGCCTTGGGGACCTCGCGGTCGCGGGCCATGCGCGCGTACTCCTGGTTGATCCGCAGGTTCGGCAGGCGCGAGTCGTTCAGGTAGGCGACGTAGCGGTCCTGCTCCTCGTCGTACTCGACAAAGGCGTCGGGGACGATCACCCCCGGCGGGGTCTGCACGAGTTGGCGCCCGGGCGCGAGGCTGAGGACGGCCATCTTCTCGATGGCCCGCTTGATCTCCGGCAGCGGCAGGCCGGTGCGCTCGGCGATCTTCGGCAGGCGGTTCTGGGCCAGGTCCTCGAGGTGGTCGGCGATGAGCCGGCGCACGACGGTCCACGATGCGCCCGTCCCGTTGTCTGATGCGCCGCCGTCGCGCGCGGCCAGGGCGTCGACCTGGAGCAGCAGGCACTCGCGGACGTCGCGGGCGCCGATCCCCGGCGGGTCCAGCAGCAGTTGCACGGCCGTCAGGGCGCGCTCGACCTGCTCGCGCGACGGCTTGGGGCTGTTGCCGGGGGCGCGGTCGATGATCGTCTCCAGCGGCGTGCGCAGGTAGCCGTCGTCCTCGATGTACGAGATGATCAGTTCGCCCAGCGGGCGGAGGCTCTCGTCCACGTCCGCCAGCCGCCACTGCTCCAGCAGTTGCTCGGTCATCGAGGCCGAGCGCGCGGCGGTGTTGGCCATCGCGTCGAGTTTGGCGTCGCGCTCGCCGTCGCGGTACGACCCCGAGGCGCGGTGGGCGTCGTCGAACGCATCGACGCGCGAGTCCGCCGCGGAGTACTCGTTCTCCACCGCTTCGGCGTTGGCCTCTTCGAAGGAGTCCAGCCGCTCGAAGTCGGCCACGCCGCTGGTCTGGTCCACCTCCAGCGGCCGGTCGTCGGCGCCGGTGTCGTCGCCCGACTCATCGGTGTGCGACGGCGCGGCCGCGGCGTCGATCTCGGGGGCCTCGGCCTCGGGCTCGCCGGCCTCGAGCGTGGCGTTGGCTTCGAGTTCCTGCTCGATGCGCTCCTCCAACTGCAGCAGCGGCATCTGGAGGATCTCCATCGACTGGATCATCCTCGGCGCCAGCTTCATCTGCTGGCTCATCCGCATGTGCTGGCTGGTGTCGAAACGCATGGGTGCTTGGCGGTTCCTCGTGGGCCGGGCGGTGGGGAGCGGCGGTGTCGCCGCGTGGGGGAAGGGTCCGGGGTCGATAGCGCAATCGGCCCGCGGCGCGGGGCTGTTCAACGCCGGCGCCGCCGCGCGGGCCACCCCCTCCGGACACCCCCCGACTGCCCCCGCCCGCCGCCGGTTCTACCCCGGCGGGCCATAGGGCAGTTTACATCGGGCGTCGGCCCTCGATGGCGTCGGCCAGAACGGCTTTGCTGGCGAACTCCAGTTGCGACCCCGTGGGCAGGCCGCGGGCCAGGCGCGTGACGGTGACGCCGCGGGCCTGGAGTTCCTGGGCCAGGTAGAGGGCGGTGCCGTCGGCCTCGAGCGTCGGGTTGAGGCCGAGAATGACCTCGCGCACGGGCTCGCCGCCGCTGTTGCGGGCGGGGTCCTCGACGCGCTGGAAGAGGTCCGAGACGGTCAGATCGCCGGGGCCGACGCCCTCCATGGGGCTGATTCGGCCCATCAGGACGTGGTAGACGCCGCGGTACATCCCCGTCTGCTCAAGCGCGATCAGGTCGCGGGGCTGCTCGACGACCATGACCAGGCCGCGGTCGCGCGACTCGGCGCGGCAGATGGTGCACGCCCCACCCTGGGTCGCGCCGGAGGAGGACGGGGGGGTGTCCATCAGGTTGTAGCAGATGGGGCAGTGACGGACGCGCTGCTTGACGTCCTGGATGGCCTTGGCGAGGGCGGCGGCCTCGGCGCCGGAGGATTTCAGGATGTGGAACGCCAGCCGCTCGGCGGACCGGCGGCCGACGCCGGGGAGTTGGGCCAGGTTGTCGATCAGGCGCTGCACGCTCTCTGGGTAGGCCGTGGCGACGCCGGCGCCGGCCCCGCGCGGGGCCCTGGGCGCGGCGGTTTCCTCCGCGATCGAGGGGCTGGGGGGAGTGATGGGGGGTGATCCGTCCATTCGCCGAATCGTACGCGCGGATAGAATCGGCCGCGATGAACCGAGCGCCGCACACGCGTCCGATCGCCAGCACGGTGCTCCTGGTCGCGATCATCGTCGCGGGCCTGGCGGTGCTGTGGCACAAGCAGGTCCGCGATCACCTGATTCCCCGGAACTTCGGCGTGGTGGAGGAGGGGGTGCTGTACCGCTCCGGGCGGCTGACGCCGCGGGCGACGCGGCTGGTCGTCGAGCGCCACGCGATCAAGACCATCGTGGACCTCGGGGCGTACGACAAGGACCCGGACCTAGAAGAGCAGGCCCGGCGGACGGCCGAAGCGCTGGGCGTCACACGGTACGTCTTCCCGCTGCACGGGGACGGGACGGGGAACCCCAACGCGTACGTCGCCGCGCTGCGGGTCATCACCGACCCGGCGAACCAGCCGGTGCTGGTGCACTGCTCGGCCGGGGCCGAGCGGACCAGCGGGTGCGTGATGCTGTATGAGAAGGCCGTGCACGGCCGGGCGTTTGCGGAGACGTACCCACTGATGACGCGGCACAAGCACGACCCGGCCCGGAACCCGCTGCTGATGAGTTACCTGGCGGACCACGCGGGAGCGATTCTCGCGGCGCTGCGGGCCGGGACGTTCATCGACGGATACCCGGCGCCGGACCTGGCGCCGGTCCGCAGCGAGTACAGCCGCGACCATCCGGCGCCGTCCCCGACCGTCGAGACGGCTCTCACCCTGTCGGCCACCCCCCCACTGCCCGGCGCGGCTGCCGAGCCAGACAGCCCGGGCGGCACATCCACTCCGACACCGTGACCACGCTGACCGGCCAGCCTTCCACGGAGGCCGCGGGCGGTCCGCATGAGGCGGCGCCCGCCGCTCCGGTGCGCGCCGGCGACCGCCGCGGGTGGCCGCTGTGGGCGCAGGTGCTGCTCGTGCTGGCGGTGTGCGCGGCGGTGTACTGGCCGGGGCTCGGGTACGCGGGGTTCACCGCGACCGAGGGGCACCGGGTGATCCCCGGGTGGACGATGCTCCAGAGCGGGGACTGGCTGCGGTCCGAGATGTTCGAACTGGGGTATCTGCGCAAGCCGCCGGGCATGTCGTGGGCGGTGGCGGTGGCGTCGGCGGTGCTGGGGGAGACGGAAGTGGCCGCGCGGGCGGTAAGCGCGCTGAGCATCACGGCGACGGCGTTGCTGTGCGCGCTCTTCGCCGCGAGGTGGATGGGGGCGAGGTGGGCGGCGTACGCGGGGGTGGCGTGCGCGATGATGCCGCTGCTGTGGGGGTACGGGCGGGCGGCGGAGATCGAGGCGCTCAACACCGTGATGACCGCGGCGGCGGCGCTGGCGCTGGCGGACCTGTGCCTGCCGCGTGCTGCGTCGGTGGGCGTGGCTCGCGCGGCGCCGATGGTGCTGCTGGCGGCGGTGGGGATTCTGGGAGCGGCGCTGGCGAAGGGACCGGCGTCGGCGCCGGTCTTGGCGGGGGTGCCGTTGGGGGCGTGCCTGATGCAGCGGAGCGCGGCGCCGCTGCGGCGGCCGGGGGTGTGGATGGCGGTGGGGCTGGCGGCGCTGGCGGGCGCGGCGATCGCGGCGGCGGTGTTGGGAGCCAACGCGCAGCCGGAGACGGTGCGGCAGGGGATCGGCGAGTTCCTGTGGCGGCCGGATCGGATCGTGGGGATCCTGCTGCTGCCCGCGGTGGCGTTTGGCGCGGCGCTGCCGATGTCGCTGGGGCTGTTGTTCCCGTTCGGACCGGATGCGGTTCGCGAGGGGGAGCGCAGCGCGGCGGACCGGCGGGCGGCGGACGCGGCGCGGACGCTGGCCGGAGGGTGGGTGCTGGCGGTGGCGATGTACACGGCCGTGGGGCTCAGCAACCCGCGGTACGTGGCGCCGGCGGCGGTGCTGCTGCCGCCGCTGGTGGCCTACGCGGCGCGGGGGTGGATGGGGCCGGACCCGGCGTTCGTGTACCTGCGCCGGGTCCTGGCGCGGCTCGCCTTTGGGTGGTGGCGGGGCGTGGCGGTCGCGGGGCTGATCATCGGCGCGACGATCACGATCCCGCTGACGGAGGTGCAGCGGGCGCGGGCCAGCGGTCGGTGGGCGGGAGAGGCGATCGCGGGGGCGCTCGCGCCGGCGGCGGAGGAAGGCGGGGTCATCGAAATCTGGGCCGACATGATGATCGAGACGCGGCCGGAGGTGCTGCTGTACGCGCAGCGGGCGCTGGCCGCGGGTGGATCGCCGGGGAGGCTGCGGCCGGTGTGGGCCAAGGGGGCGGTGTCCGAGGCGCAGTTGCCGCCGGTGGGGGCGTACCTGCTGCTGAAGACGACCGACACGGACGCGGAGCCGCCGCGGTACGCGGAGGCGATCGAGCGGGGGGAACTCGAGCGGGTGCTCGAGGGGAAGGTGCACAAGTTTGGGTATGCGCTGTACCGGGTTCGGGGCGAGGGATCGAGTAGGGAAGGCGAGGAAGAGGGAGGAAGACCCGGGGATTCGCGGTAGAGGAGTAGGAGAAGGGAGGGGAGGAGAGCGCTCGTCCCCTGCTTGACTCTGGGGGAGGGCGGGTCAGCGAGAGAAGAGGCCGCGGAGGCGGCGTGTGGGCGGGTCCTCGTCGTCGAAGAAATCCTCGACCGGGCGCGCGGGGCGCATGCCGGCGTGCTCCATGAGCGAAGTCAGTTCTGGGGCCGAAAGCGGCCATGGGGGGCCGGCGGCCGCGTCGAGAGGCTCGTCGGGTGCCCGGGCGGCGGCGATCGTCAGCACGTGGCCGCGGGGGCTGGCCAGCGATGCGACGGCGGGGGCGGCCTGCTCGCGGAGGTCCGGCGGAAGGGCCTGGAGCGTGTAGATCTCCACGACCAGGTCGAAGCGGCGGAGGAGGCGCGGCGGCAGGGCGAGCAGGTCGGCCTGGATGATCGCGGAGGCGAGGCTCGGGAAGCGGCGCCGGGCCCATTCCACGGCCGTGGGGGAGATGTCGAAACCGACGACGTCGTAGCCGCGGCAGGCGAGTTCGGAGACGTCATCACCCAGGCCGCAGCCGACGACGACGACGCGGCTGCCCGGGCGAACGAGGCCGGGGGCCTGAGCATTGAGCCACGCGACCATCATGGGGTTGGGGCGGAGGTTCGCCCAGGGGACCGCGGCGGCATCGCCGGAGGCAGCGCGGTAGACGCCGTCGAACCACTGCGGCGCCGGAACGCCGCCGGGGTAGCCGGCGGCGGTGGTGGACTTGAGTTCGATCACCCCCGCCCCCCCACTCCCCGCGGCTCGCGTCTGGTCCCCAACGACACCCGCGACCTGCCCACCCGATGCCGGCACGCCCACGCTGGTCGTCATGGCACGCCGCCTTTCGTCCGCCCCCACATGTGCCCACCCCACGCCCTTGGGAGAAGCCCCCGCATCTTAACAGGCCACGAGGATGAGCGGAACAGCCTCGGCCCGGAAACAGGAGGGGTGGCCCGAGCGGGGGCTGGGGAAAGCCCTTGGCCGAACCGGAGAGGCACGCCCCAGCGCGACTCACGACCCTCGGAAAAAGACAGCCCCCGCCCTTTCGGACGGGGGCTGCGGGGTCTCAGAGATGCTGACCCCTTGGGGTCAGCGGGTCAGGCGATCCGCCTGCCGGCTCACGGGCAGCCGTCGTTCGGAT
>CALAFV010000522.1 GCA_937891445.1 uncultured Phycisphaerales bacterium
GAGGCGATCGGCGCGATCGAGTTCTTCATCCGCGAGGCGGTCGGAGTCCCGCAGCCCCTTGGCGATCGCGCGGGCGCGACCTGGTCCGAGGCCTTTGATCTCGCGCAGGGCGGTTTCGGACGCGTCGAGCGCGGCGGCCGCGGAGCCGAAATGCTCGATCAGCCTTGCGATGAGGACCGGGCCGAGACCCGGGGTCATCGTGAGGCGGAGCAGGTGGCGCGATCCATCCGTCAGGTTCGGCATCCTTGCGGAGTATACCGAAGGGGTCGGCCTATGGAAGGGGGGACAACCCCAAATATCCCCCCGCCAAATGGCCCGCCCGCGGCGGCGGCGCGGCCTTGGTATAAGGTGGGCAACTATGACCAGAGACGAGATCGATCGGCTTGGGCTGGAGGCGGCGCTGGAGCAGGCGCACAAGTCCCTGCGGGAAGGGGGGATACCGATCGGGTCGGCGCTGGTGAACCCCGCGGGGGTGGTCGTGGCCCTGGGGCACAACCTCCGCGTCCAGACCGGGGACCCGACGGCCCACGCCGAGACCGTGTGCATCCGCAACGCGGGGCGGCGGCGCGACTGGCACACGCTGACGCTGGTGAGCACCTTGAGCCCGTGCGCGATGTGCACCGGGACGGCGGTGCTGCACCGCATCCCGCGGGTGGTGATCGGGGAGAACGTGACGTTCCGGGGGCGGGAGGACTGGCTGCGTCAGGCGGGGGTGGAGGTGGTGATCCTCGACGACAAGCGGTGCGCGAACCTGATGGAGCAGTTCATCGAACTGCATCCGGAACTCTGGAACGAGGACATCGGGGTGCCGCCGGAGGCGCCCGCGCCGGCGCCGGTGCCGGGGACGCCGGCGGTGACGCCACCGCCGCCGCGGAAGGGGGAAGACTCGGGGATGGGAAAGGTGCGGCGGGGACCGCGGCGGGCCCGATGATGGGGCGTGCTTCTCGTTTACCACGGAGATCACCGAGAGCACGGAACAGGACGATGGGGAGGTGAGCAGGTGAACAGGTGAGCAGGCGAAACGGAAGGCACGCCTGCTCTCTCCAGACGTATTTTTCCCTCTGTGTCCTCTGTGCCTCTGTGGTGAATCCTGGCTCCTCGCCGCGTGCAACTGGGGCGCGTGCGGGCTTTTGTGTGGCGCGATGAGGCGTGTGCTGCGGAGTGCATTCATGAAGGCGGCGAACCGGCCGGTGACGGCGGCGGTGGTGCTGGCGGGGCTGATGGTCGCGTCGATGCTGGCCGGCGCCGGGCTGGCGTCGTGCTCGGCGCTGGGGATCGGCGGCGGGCGGCGCGTCGAGGAACTGGCGAAGGAGACGTACGCCGAGCCGGTGGGGGAGATCTACAAGGTCGCGGGGATCAGCGAAGAGCCGGACATGCGCGTGCGGGTCGCCGTCGCGGTGCCGGCGGCGACGCTGGACGGGCCGGAGGCGTTCTGGGTCGGGCCGGTGGGGGAGCGGCGGTACGCGGAACTGCTCAAGGGGCCCATCGAGGTCGTGCTGGACGAGGAGGCGTGGACGGTCAAGAGCGGGAGCGGGCAGCCGCGGGTGTGGCCGCGGAGCAAGGACCTGGAACTCTCGCCGGTGACCGACAAGAGCGGCGAGGCGGCATGGGCGAACCTGAACGGGGTGCGGTACACCGGGTCGTTCCGCCTTCTGGCGCCGAAGCCGGCGCCGCGCACCGACCTGGCGGCGAAGGAAACCGGCGAAGCGGCACGCGTGCTCGGGTCGGGGCAGCCGAGCGGCGGTGCGGCGAAGGGACGCGCCGGGCCGGTGCCGTTCGACGTGATCGAAGTGATCAAACTGGAGGAGTACCTGACCGGCGTCGTGGCCAAGGAGTTGTACCGCGACTGGTCGCTCCAGACGTTCAAGGTGCAGGCGATCGCCGCGCGGAGTTACGCGCTGCACGAGCGGCAGCGGAGCATCGCCGCGGGGCGGAAGTACGACGTCGAGGCGACGACGCAGGACCAGGCGTACGGCGGGGCGACGCTGTTGCCGGTGGCGGTGCGCGCGGTGCGCGAGACGCGCGGGATGATCCTCGAGCACGGCGGGGCGGTGCTGCGGGCGTACTACTCGAGCACGTGCGGCGGGCGCGCGGCCTCGGCACGCGACACGTGGCCGATCGACCGCGGGTACGAGTTCAATCTCGCCGCGCCGATCCAGGGGAAGGACCGGCCGCACGCGTGTGAGGGCTCGCCCCTGTACCGATGGAAGGTGGAGCGGCCGAAGGCGGAACTCGTCAAGCGGCTGGCGGCCTACGGGCAGCGCAACGGCCTGCTCCTGCGGCAGATCAAGGACCTGGCCAGGATCGAGGTGCTGCGCACCAACGACACGGGGCGGCCGGCGGAGTACAAGATCGTCGAACCGGGCGGGAAGTGGTACGCGCTGAGCGCCGAGCAACTGCGCATCGCGTGCAACGCCGACGCGCCGGGGGCTCCCTCGATCACGCGGCAGACGCGCGTCAACAGCGGCGACCTCGAGTTCGTGGTCGAGGGCTCGACGGTGACGATCAGCGGGCGCGGGTTCGGCCACGGCGTGGGGATGTGCCAGTACTGCGCCCGGGCGATGGCCGACCGGGGGGAGGACATCGTGGCGATGCTGGAGCGGTTCTACCCGGGGGCGCGGGTGGTGCGGGCGTACTAGGGGCCGGCCGGGGGTTCACGCGGCGATCGAGGGGGGATCGGAGGGAACGCCCGGCTTCCGGCGTTGGGCTGAGCCGCGGGCTGCGCGGACAGTGCGGTATACCCGGACGCACACACCTCGCGCGTGTGGGAGGGGCGGCTGAGGCGGCGGCTCTGGCGGGGCCGCGGGACGCCGCGGCGGTGGTGTGCGCCGGGAGTTTGGCCATGACCACGCATCAGGTTCGGATGGACAGTCCCGCGGCCGTGGCTCGCGCGGAGCGGGCGGGGGCGGGTGTGACGCTCGGGCGTATCGCGGCGCTGGCCTACGGCGTCGTCGCGTACGGGGCGTTCCTCGTCGCGATCCTGTACG
>CALAFV010000523.1 GCA_937891445.1 uncultured Phycisphaerales bacterium
TGCCGTACCGGATGCGGGGGCCGGGGCAGCGGGCGGCCGGTGGGCCGAGCCACGGAGGTGGGTGATGAAGCGCGTGCGGCTGTGGCCGGGGATGATCTTCGTGCTGATCGGGATCAACGTGGGGGTGGTCGCCGTGACGATCTACGCGGCGACGAGCGATCGGTCGTTCGCGGTGGAGCCGGGGTACGACGCCAAGGCGCTGGCGTGGGACCAGGTCGCGGCGCAGCGGCGCGAGAATGCGCGGCTGGGGTGGAAGGTGACGGTGGAGCCGGCGGCGGATGGGAAGTCGGCGCTGATCCGGATCGTGGATGGGGCGGGGCGCGCGGTCGAGGGGGCGGCGGTGGAGGTGACGGCGTTCGCGAGCGTGCGCGCGGGGGAGCGGCAACAGAAGTGGGCGGATCCATCCGAGGGTGATGGGCCGGGGGCGTACCGCGCGGGGGTGGAACTGACGCGGCCGGGGCTGTGGGTGTTCCGGGTGACGGCGCGGCGCGGGCCGGAGGTGTTCACGGCCAGCGAGGATGTGTACGTCCTGGCGGCGGGGGCTGGAGAAACGCCATGATCGCGCTGATCGCCGCGGTGCTGGTGGCGAGTCTGCTGGGGAGCCTGCACTGCGCGGGGATGTGCGGGGCGTTCCTGGCGTTCGCGGTGGCGGCGGAGGACGAGTCGCCGCGGCGGGCGGCGCGGCGGCGGATGGCGCTGAACGCGGCGTACAACGGGGGGCGGCTGATCACGTACACGATTCTGGGTGCGGTGGGGGGGCTGATCGGCTCGGCGGTGGATCTGGGCGGGGCGGCGGTGGGATTGCGGTCGGCCGCGGCGATGCTGGCGGGGGCGATGATGGTGGGGTTCGGGGTCATCACGATCTTGCGGCTGCGGGGTGTGCGGGTGCCGGCGCCGCCGGTTCCGGAGGCGCTGCGCGGGGTGGTGGTGCGCGGGCACCGGGCGGTGGCGGCGTGGAACCCGCTGACGCGGGCGCTGGCGATCGGGCTGCTGACGACGTTCCTGCCGTGCGGGTGGTTGTACGCGTTCGCGATCACGGCGGCGGGGACGGGGAATCCGCTGAGCGGGGCGGCGACGATGGCGGCGTTCTGGCTGGGGACGCTGCCGGTGATGGCGTCGCTGGGGGTGGGGATCCAGTCGTTGGCGGGTCCGCTGCGGCGGCGGCTGCCGATGCTGACGTCGCTGGCGCTGGTGGCGGTGGGGCTGTACACGCTGACGGGGCGGATGGCGCTGCCGGCGATGGCGTCGCACGGGAATGAGGTCGTCGCGCCGGCGGGGGATGGTGGGCACGCGGAGGCGATCGAGCGCATCCGGTCGCTGGATGCGGAAAGGATGCCGTGCTGCCATGGCGACTGAACTGCTGAGCCCGCCCGATGTTGCCGCGGAGGCTCCGGTGAGCGCCGCGTCGCCGGCGTGCTCGCACTGCGGGCTGCCGGTGCCGGCGGGGCTGGTGGAGCCGGGGGCGGCGGAACAGTTCTGCTGCCACGGGTGCCGGACGGCGTACGAGGTGATCCGCGGGTGCGGGCTGGACCGGTACTACGCGCTGCGGGAGCGGACGGGGGCGGAGGGTGCGCCGGCGCGCGGGACGGGGCAGCGGTACGGGGAGTTCGACGACCCGGTGTTCCAGCGGCTGTACTGCCGCGAGGTGGAGGTGGCGGGGGAGGGGGGGGCGAAGTGCCTGGCCACGGAACTGCGTCTTGAGGGGGTGCACTGCGCGGCGTGCGTGTGGCTGGTGGAGCGGCTGGGGCGGGTAGCGCCGGGGGTGATCGAGTCGCGGCTGGACATGCGGCGGGCGCTGGTGCGGATCGTGTGGGATCCGGGGGTGACGTCGCTGTCGCGGATCGCGCGGGCGCTGGATGCGCTGGGGTATCCGCCGCACCCGGCGCGGGATGCTTCGGCGCGCGAGATCCGGCGGGCGGAGGACCGGCGGCAGTTGATCCGGCTGGCGGTGGCGGGGGCGTGCGCCGGGAACGTGATGCTGCTGGCGCTGGCGCTGTACGCGGGGGTGTTCGAGGCGATGGAGCCGGCGTACGCGCACCTGTTCCGCTGGACGAGCATGGTGATCAGCCTCGTGTCGCTGGCGTGGCCGGGGTCGGTGTTCTTCCGCGGGGCGGTGGCGGCGCTGCGGACGCGGACGGTGCACCTGGATGTGCCGATCGCGCTGGGGCTGGCGGCGGGGGCGCTGTGGAGCGTGATCGGGACGGTGCGGGGGACGGGGGAGGTGTACTTCGACTCGCTGAGCGTGCTGGTGTTCGCGATGCTGGTGGGGCGGTTCATCCAGCACCGGCAGCAGCGGTGGGCGTCGGACGCGGTGGAACTGCTGTTTTCGCTGACGCCGACGCGGGC
>CALAFV010000524.1 GCA_937891445.1 uncultured Phycisphaerales bacterium
TCGAACGGGTGCGGCGGTTCTCGCTGGCCGAGAGCCTCGGCGGCGTGGAGAGCCTGATCGAGCACCCGGCGATCATGACGCACGCGAGCGTGCCGGCGGAGAACCGCGCGGCGCTGGGGATCGTGGACGGGCTGGTGCGGCTGAGCGTGGGGATCGAGGACGTGGACGATTTGATCGCGGACCTGGAGCAGGCGCTGGCGTAGGCGTGGAGTGGCCGCCGATGCACGCAATTCAGGCGGTTGAAGCGCCGGCTTGACCCCCGGCTATTGATGGGCACCCCTTCGGGGTGCGGGGGCGGGTTGCCGCGGCAACGACGGCGGAACGCGGTGGTATCGACGGCAGATTGAACTCACTTTTGAGGACTCGCTATGGCAGCACTGATCCCGTGGTTCGAGCGCAAGTTCTCGTTCGACTTTCCGGTCGAGATCTATCCGGATGTGATCGAGCGGTTCAGGGGGGCGCCGGCGCGGGTGGAGGAGCGGGTGCGCGGGGTGCCGCGGGAGGTGCTCGTGCGGCGGGAGCGGGAAGGGACGTGGTCGATCCAGGAGAACGTCGGGCACCTGCTGGACCTGGAGGCGCTGTGGGAGCGCCGGCTGGAGGACTTTCTGGCGGGCAAGACCGACCTGGCGGTGGCGGACCTGACCAACCGCGCGACGCACGAGGCGGGGCACAATGACCGCGAGATCGGCGAGATCCTCGCGGCGTTCCGGGAGCGGCGCATGCGGCAGGTGGCGGTGCTGGAGGGGCTGGGGGCGGAAGAGTTCCGACGCGTCGCGGTGCACCCGCGGCTGAAGCAGCCGATGCGGCTGGTGGACGCGGTGACGTTCGTGTGCGCGCACGACGACTATCACCTGGCGAGGATCGGGGAGTTGCTCAGGCTGTTCGGGGCGGCGTCCTGAGACGCTGTGACCCGTGCGGCGGAATGACGCCCTCTCCGGCCTTCCTCCGCCCCTTCGGGGCGGTATTATGAACAAAACACAACAATATTGAGTGCACCGTGTCCACGGGTTCCGCTGGCCCGCCTGCGGCGGGCTTCGCTCCACCCGTGGCTACATTCCGCGGCCCCGTTGGGGCCGTTGGAGAGCGGGGACCGGACGGTCACACGGGGTTCAGGGCGGCGCGGAGGCGGGTGACGAGGTCGGCTCGTGCGGCGGGGTCGCCGCGGTCGGTGCGCTCCTCGGCGGGGCGGACCCAGATGGTGTCGTGGGGCTGCGGGTCGTCGGCGTGGCGGGGGATGATGTGCCAGTGGACGTGGGCGAGGACGTTGCCGAGACACTCGTAGTTGAGCCGGCGCGGGGCAGTGACGACGCGGATGGCCCGCGCGACGCGGGCGACGTCGGTGAAGAGGCGGGTCTGGCGCTCGATCGGAAGGTCGGCGAGGTGCTCGTGGTGGTCCTTCAGGAGGAGCGTGCACCAGCCGCGCCAGCGCTGGCAGTCGGCGAGGACGGCGTAGGACTCATCCAGTTCGGCAAGGAGTTCGGGGTCTTCGCCGCGGCGGATGCGGGCGATGCGATCGCAGGCGGGGCAGGGGGAGGGGGGCATCACGGGCTCGGGTGATGGTTGATGTGTGGTGGGCAACATGGGAACAGCACACATCACACATCACACATCACACATCACACAGCACACATTGATCAGAAGGCTCGGCGTACGGGGTTGAGGGTCCAGTTGTCGCGGCCGGGGATGAGGATGTCGGCGATCTCGATGGCCTCTTTGAAACTCTCCTGGGCGAGTTCGACGTCGAGGGCGCCGTGGAGGACCATGCCGCGTTCGAGGTGCTCGACGGTGGCGACGGCATCGCCGCAGACGAGCGTCGTCGGGCCGCCCCTGGGGCCGCGTGCTCCCCGGCCGCTCATGCCGCCGCTGCCGGAGCCGGCGAGGAGCACGCCGCAGGTGCCGGGCGTGACGCCCGGGAGGGGGAAGAGGTCAACGCCTTCGGCGAGGCGGTCGGGGGCGGGCTCGCAGCGCTTGAGGATGGCGACGTCGCGCTGGAGCAGTTCGACCATGTCCTGGTCGCCCTGCTGGGCGGCTTCCTGGAGGCGGCGGACGAGCGGCACGCCGACGCCCTCGCGCTCGGCCTCGCTGATCCACCACGTGGCGTGGTCGAAGGCCATGATGCCGCGGGTGGTGTCGGGCTTGAAACTGGTGAGGAAGACGTGGGTGACGTCGGTGGGTTTGAGGCCGGCGCGCTCGCCGAGGCGGGCGGCGACGACCTGGTCGGGGAGGCCGGGGTCGATGAGGATCACGCGCTTGCCGGAGCGGACGAGCGTCGTGGTGGCGTGTCCGGTGCGGACGGGGGTCTGGGCGCGCTCGCCCCAGAGGGGGTGAGCCGCGAGAGCGCCGATGGAGATGATGCGGAAGTCCATTGGTTCAGGGGGCACGAAGGCACGGAGGCACGAAGGGACGGCAGAAGGGCGGGGGCACCGAGTCGGCTTCCGCCGCGCGGCTCTGTGCCTTCGTGCCTGCGTGCCTTGTGCTCATCCGCCGTTCTCCGCGCGGAGGCGTTCGAGGGCGGGGTGACGCTGGGCTTTCTTCTTCTTGAGTTCGGCGATGACGAGGGGTGGGACCATGGAGCGCAGGGCGCTGAGTTCGGGGTCGCTGCCGAGCGCGGTGATCTGCTTGATGAGGCTGGAACTGGTGTAGGCGAAGTCCTGGCCGGCGACGACGAAAACGGTTTCGAGGCCGCCGAGTTGACGGTTGGTGAGGGCCTGCTGGACCTCGGACTGGAGGTCGGAGAGGTTGCGGATGCCGCGGAGGAGGGCGGTGGCGCCGGCCTCGCGGGCGAAGTCGACGGTGAGGCCGGTGAAGGCGCGGACCTCGACGGGGGCGAGGCCCGGCGCGTCCGAGGCGTCGGCAGCCGCGTCTTCGAGCAGCGCGCGGAGCATGGCGACGCGCTCGTCGTGCGAGAAGAGTTGATCCTTGCTCGGGTTGCGGCCGACGCCGACGACGACGCGGTCGAAGATGCGGCGGCCGCGGCGGATGACGTCGAGGTGGCCGTAGGTAACCGGGTCGAAGGAGCCGGGGTAGATCGCCACATGCGCGTGAGCGGTCTGGGACGCGGAGGGCATGGAGCCAGTTTAGGGGGGCGGCCTCGCGGGCGGGCCCGTGGGGTCTGCCCGGGCGTCACAGGCGGTTCAGTTTGACGGCGGCACACGGCGGGCGCGGGCGGAGGGTGGCGGGGCGGCGCGGGGGTTGGCAGATTCAGAGTGACCGGCTGTCAGCAGCGAGGCCACCACGTCGTTTGACGGCCGAGTCTTCTGCCCCGTGCACGCCCCGCGCCGGCGGCCTCCTCGGCGCGGGGCATCTTTTCACGAGGGACGCGAGGGAGAGAAAAAAGAGCCCGCGGCGACCTCCGCCGCGGGCTCCGTCGTTGTGCCCCTTACCCACTCCGGCCCGCATTAGACACGAGCGCGGCGGGGGGAATCAACTGGCAAGTTGTTCAGAATGCGCTCGCGTGGGCGAGCGCGCGGGCGGCGGCGCGTCCTAGAACACAGTTGCGATCCCCAAGGGGTCACACGTCGAGGTTCTTGACCTCGAGGGCGTGCTCCTCGATGAACTTGCGACGGTCCTCGACGGCCTCGCCCATGAGGATGCTGAAGAGGGTGTCGGCCTCGGCGGCGCCGTCCCAACTGACGCGGTAGAGGACGCGGCGGGCGGGGTCCATCGTGGTCTCCCACAACTGCTCGGCGTCCATCTCGCCCAGACCCTTGAAGCGCTTGATCTCCAGGCCGCGGCGGCCGACGTCGTGGAGCGTGCGGAGGATCGCGGGGATGTTGGGGGCTTCGATGAGGCGGCCGGTTTCGGCGCGGCGGGCGGGCTGCTGCGCGGCCTCGGCGTCTTCATTGTCGGCCGCGGGCTCGGACTCTGTTTCGCCCTCGGCGGAATCAGCAGCGGGTTCGGCGGCTGTGGCGTGAGAGGTGATCTCCCAGGCGTAGCGCGTGGGGAGTTTCTCGCCGGTGACGGACTCCTCCTGCACGAGGGCGTAGTCGTCGATGTTGACGCCCAGCGCGGCGAGTTGCTGGAAGAGGCGCTCGAGTTCGCGGTTCTCGTGGAGTTCGCGCATCGTCGCCGCGGGGCGGCGCGGTCCGCCGCCGGAGGAGGCGGGGGCGGGGTGGCCGTTGGTCTCGGGCGTGCCGGGGGCGGCGGCGCCGGGCTCGCCGCCGGAGATGACCGGGGCTTCGCCGTCGAGTTCGGCGAGGCTGAGGCCCCTGGACTGGATGATGGAGCGGGCCTGCTGCTCGCTCCAGGCGAAGGCCTCGCCGCCGGTCCACACGATCCTGTGCGTGGGGAGGCGGCCCTTGCGGTCGGGGTCCTGGGAGCGCGAGGCGAGCAGGTCGGTGAAGCGGATGCCGCGACGCTCGGAGACGGTGACGAGTTCCTCGAGGCGGCGGAGGAGTTTGAGGAGGCGCTGGAGGTCCTGGCCGGCCACGCGGCGGGCGCCCTCGGTTCCCGTGACGCCGTCGGGGCGGATGAGGAGCGTGGCGCGCTCCAGGCCGATCTGGGTCAGCATCTCGTCGAGGTCGTTGTTGGAGACGACGTACTGGATGCGCTTCCTGGAGCCGCTGCCCCAGGCGAGTTGGTAGAGCGGGGGCTGGGCGATGTAGACCTTGCCGCGGCGGATCAGTTCGGGCATCTGGCGGAAGAAGAACGTGAGCAGCAGCGTGCGGATGTGCGAGCCGTCCACGTCGGCGTCGGTCATGATGATGATGCGGCCGTAGCGGAGTTTGGAGATGTCGAGGTCGGCGCCGATGCCGCACTTGAGCGCGCTGATGAGGGTGCGGATCTCGTCGTGGCCGAGGGCCTTGTCGATGCGGGCCTTCTCGACGTTGAGGAGTTTGCCGCGGAGGGGGAGGATGGCCTGCGTCTCGACGTCGCGGCCCTGGGTAGCGGAGCCGCCCGCGGAGTCGCCCTCGACGATGAACAGTTCGGATCGGTCGACGTCCTTGGTCTTGCAGTCGCGGAGTTTGTGGGGCATCGAGCCCGAGTCCAGGGCGCTCTTGCGCCGCGTCAGTTCGCGGGCCTTGCGGGCGGCCTCGCGGGCCTGGGCGGCGACGATGCCCTTGAGGCACAGGCGCTTGGCGTCGGCGGGGTGCTCCTGGAGCCAGGTGTCGAGGCCCTCGGAGACGACGCCGGAGACGAACGTCTCGATCTCGGGGTTGAGGAGTTTTTCCTTGGGCTGGTTGTTGAAGGTGGGGTTGGGGAGTTTGACGGAGACGATGGCGACCAGACCCTCGCGGAGGTCCTCGCCGGAGGGAACGGGGTCGTTGTCCTTGAGAATGCCGGCCTTGCGCGCGTAGGTGTTGAGCGCGCGGGTGAGGGCGACCTTGAAGCCCTGGGCGTGGGTGCCGCCGTCCTTGTTGTTGATGTTGTTGGCGAAGGAGAGGAGGGTCTCGGTGTAGCCGTCGTGGTACTGGAGGGCGATCTCGGCGATGAGGCCCTGCTCCTTGTTCTCGCGGCGGAAGCAGATGAGCGGGCTCACGGCGGTCTTGCCGGCCATGAGGTGCTCGACGTACTCGCCCAGGCCGTTCTCGGCCTTGAAGGTCTCCTGCTTGATCTTGCCGTCGGGGCCGACGCGCTCGTCGCGCAGCGTGATGCGCACGCCGGGGTTGAGGTAGGCCAGTTCGCGGAGGCGGTTGGCGAGGGTGGTGTAGTCGAACGTCGTGTCCGGGAAGATCTCCGGGTCGGGCATGAAGGTGACCTTCGTGCCCGTCTTGATGCCGGACTGGGGAGTGATGGGGCCGACGACGGTGAGGGGCTTGACGGTCTTGCCGCGGGCGAAGCCGATGGCGTAGATCTTGCCGTCGCGGTAGACCTCGGCCTCGAGGTACTCGCTGAGCGCGTTGACGCAGGAGACGCCGACGCCGTGGAGGCCGCCGGAGACCTTGTAGGCGCTGGCGCCGCCCTCGTTGTCGAACTTGCCGCCGGCGTGGAGCACGGTCATGACGATCTCGACGGCGGGCTTGCCGTCGTAGGCCGGGTTCTCGTGCTTCTTGGGGCCGACGGGGATGCCGCGGCCGTTGTCGATGACGGTGCAGGAGCCGTCGGCGTTGATGGTGACCTGAACGGTGTCGGCGAAGCCGGCCATGGCCTCGTCGATGGAGTTGTCCACGACCTCGTAGACGAGGTGGTGCAGCGGGCCCAGACCGGTGCCGCCGATGTACATGCCGGGGCGGAGGCGGACAGCCTCAAGGCCCTCGAGGACCTTGATCTGGTCCTCGCCGTAGCCGGCGCCGCGCTCCGCGCCGGCGGTCGGGGCGGTCGGCGTCACCGGGGTTGCGGGGGTGGGCGCAACGGGGGTTACGGTGCTGGTGCGGCGGGTCTCTGGCAAGGTTCACCTGGCCCCGCTGAGGGGTCCGCTTGGAGGATCCGGCGGCGGTCGCGGCGAGGCTCTGCGGAGGCCCGGCCGGATGGTCGCCCGGCGGCCGCAAAATCGCAAAAACTCCCCGAGAAAACGCGGGAATTTGCCGCCGGAACATTGTAGGCGCGCGGCGGCCTTCCGGCCTGTCGGATGGGCCGTTTTCACAGGCCTTTGTTCGGGGGAGGAGAACGGGCACGGTGCGGCCGTGTCGGCGGTGCTGAAGGCCGCGGCACGCTGGCGGCATGCTCCGAGTGTGCAGGTGGAGACCGCCTCCAGAACACAATCGACGAAGGCCAAGCCGCCCCTGCCGGATGGCGTTCATCTTGCGCAGGCCCTGGCGGACGCTGACGGCAAGTTGGTGTCAGGGAACATCTTCCGCGCCTACGGGCTGGACATGGCGCCCGAGTGGGCCGTGTGGGCGGGGGTGGCGGCGCTGCTGCTGATGACCGTGAACCAGAAGGCGGCGTGGAGGCGCTGTCGAGGTTCGAGCCGGTGGAGGATGAGTGGCTCGAGTGATGTGACGGAAATGGGCTTGGGAAGAGGCGGGGGAGGGGGGAGG
>CALAFV010000525.1 GCA_937891445.1 uncultured Phycisphaerales bacterium
CGACGACACGAGCAGTTGCGGCGCGCTGGACCAGAGCCCCTTCCGCGACTCGGCCGTCAGCGCCGTCCTGAGCCCCGGCCAGACCGTCCTCATCCGCGTCTCTCGCTTCGGCGCCGGCGCCGCCGGTCCGTTCATCCTCCGCGTCGAATACCCCGGCAACGACGCGTGCGCCAACGCACTCCCCGTCGGTGTGGGTGACACGCCCTTCTGCAACATCGGCGCGACGACCGACGGTCCCACCGAGAGCGGCACTTGCTCACAATCCAACGACATCTGGTACCGCTTCTTCGCCCCCTGCACCGCCCCCATGCGCGTCAGCACCTGCGGCGCCAACTACGACACGGAGATCGCCATCTACCCCGGCGTCTGCCCCACCACGTCCGGCACCGTCCTGGCCTGCAACGACGACTCCTGCGGCTTCCAGTCCAACGTCACCTTCCCCGCCACCGCAGGCATCCCCTACCTGATCCGCGTCGGCGGTTTCAGCGCCGCCTCCGCCGGCAGCGGCACCCTGCGCATCTTCATCGCCGGCGACTGGAACAACGACGGCTCGATCAACTCCACGGACATCTCCGCCTACCTGACGGCCTGGATCGCCAGCGTCAACCAGCCGAGCCTCAACGCCGACTTCAACAACGACGGCTTGGTCAACTCTTCCGACATCTCCGCCTTCCTCACCGCCTGGATCGCGGCGGTCAACGACTGCTGAGCGTCCGTCGCCTCTCCGGAGCGCCAACCATCGGGCGGCCGGGTCACCATGGCCCGGCCGCCCTTTCTCATGACCCGTGGCGCGGGCTCTCAATCCGCGCCCTGTGCTCCTTCTCCAAGCCGCATCCATCTCACAACAAACCCGAGTCTCCCTCGGGAGCCTGCGCATCTTGCCCGCCCCGCCCGCGCCCGCCTTGCAGCGTTGCCACAGATTGGTTAGGTTTGAGCCGGGCGCACCCGCCCCTGCGCCCCGAAGGACGGCGCCAATGCTCGCCCCGGCCGTGATCCCGGCACTCGCCCTCGCCTCGGCGCTGTGGACGCCGGCGGATGCCGAGCCGTTCGGGCCTCTCGGCCCCGGCGTCCGGCTCGTGAGCCTCCCGCCGCTCGCGGCGCCGGGGGAGCCCCAGCGCATCGCCGTCCCCTTCGACGACGGCCACCTCGTCGCGGATCTTCACCCCCACTCGGTCCGCGCCCCCGGCTTCCGGTTCCACGAGGCCGGCCCCGGCGGCGTCCTCACACCTGTGGATCCCGGCCCCATCACGACGCTCCGCGGCGTCATCGCCGGCATGGACGGCTCCGCCGTCGCGGGTGGGCTGGTCCCCGGCGGCGTCGCCCTCGCCTTTGTGCTCCCCGATGGGCGCACCCTCTGGCTCGAGCCCGCCGCCCCGCACCTGCCCGGCGCCGACCCGGGGCTGCACCTTCTCTATACGCCTGCCGACATCCCCCCCGGCCCGCACACCTGCGGCAACACCGACGACCACCCCGCCCGCCCCGCCCAGCCGGACACGGGGGATCTTCGCGGCGTCCCGATGCACGAGGCCGAACTCGCCTGCGACGCCGACTACGAGTACTTCACCCACTGGGGCGGCTCGACCGCCGCCCGCCAGCGCATCGAGGCGATCACCGCCACCGTGAACCTCCAGTTCGAGCGCGATACGCGCATCACCCACCGCCTGGGAATCATGATCGTCCGCACGACGCCGGACGACCCCTACGCCTCCAGCGACCCCATCGCGCTCAACTCGCAGATCAGCGCCGTCTGGTCCGGCATCGCCGAGCCGTACGACCTGGTCATCCTCTACACCGGCCGCGACATCAACGGCACGGTCGTGGGGCGGGCCAACGCCATCGGCTCGGTCTGCAACGCCCACCACTCCAACTGCTTCGCGCAGTCGGACTACAACGGCATGTACGCCAGCGCCTGCGACCTGACCGCCCACGAACTCGGGCACCTCTGGGGCGCGTGCCACTGCGTCTGCGTCTCGCCGGCGTACACGATGAACGCTTCCATCACCTCCGTCAATCGCTTCGGCGGCCCGCCGAGTTTCTGCGGCCCCGGGTCGATCCCCGAGATCACCGCCTACCGCTCCACGCGTCCGTGCCTCGTGCTCCAGGCCGGCGAGCCGGGACCGCCCAACGACGCCTGCGACGCCGCGGTCACCCTCGAGCGCGGGCTCTGGGGCTACAGCACCGAGGGCGCCACGGCGAGCGCCGAAGGCGGCGGCGGCCCGATCCCGCCCGGGTGCGCCCAGTTCGGCGCCGACATCTGGTACCGCTACAGCCCCCCGTGCTCCGGCATCGTCACGATCTCCACCTGCACCAGCACCTTCGACACGCTTCTGGCCGTCTACGACGGGACCTGCGCCGACCTGAACCTGATCGCGTGCAACGACAACTCGGACTTGTGCGGGATGGGGAGCGAAGGCTCCCGCGTGACGTTCGACGCCCAGTTCGGGCGCGAGTATCTGATCCGACTCGGCTCGCCGGTGGGCGCGGCGCTCACGGAGGGACCCGGCCTGCTGTCGATCACCAACGCCGGGTGCATCGCGCCCGCGAACAACTCGTGCTCGGGCGCGGCGTCCGTCCATCCGGGCGTGCCGCTGGCGTTCAGCACCATCGGCGCCACCGCCGCCCCGCCGCTGGAGCCCGCGCTGTGCGACAGCCAGGACTTCCAGGGCTTCGGCCCCGATATCTGGTTCCGCTACACCGCCGCGTGCTCCGGCCCCGTGCGCATCGCCACCTGCGGCAGCGACTTCGACACGCGCGTCGCGATCTACACGGCCTGCCCCTCGTTCCCGGAAACCGCGATCGCCTGCTCCGACGAGGACGGCCCCGCCTGCGCCGGCTCCGCGGCGTCGCTGGACTTCGACGCCGACGAAGGCACGACATACCTCATCCGCGTCGGCGGCACCAACAACCAGCAGGGCACGGGCACGCTGCTGGTCACGCCGCTGACCTGCCCGCCCCCGCCGAACGACGCCTGCGCCGACGCGACGCCGACCGGCCTCGGCGCAACGCCCTTCGACACGCTCGGCGCAACGACCGACGGCCCCACGGTCACGTGCGCGGCCTTCTCCGGCCCCGTGCAGCGTGACGTGTGGTTCACGCTGACCTCGCCGTGCTCGGCGCCGCTGCGGATCGCCGTCTGCGACGCGGCGTTCGACGCGCGACTGGCCATCTACACCGCCTGCCCCGACGACGGCGGCCTGTTCGCCGCGTGCGGCGACAACACCTGCGGCCAGGGCGGCCTGGGACCGCAGGTGATCCACGCCGCGCCCGAGGGGACGCCGCTGCTGATCCGCGTCGGCGCGGCGGGCTTCGCCGGCGGTCCGGCCACGCTCACGATCTCGATCGCCGCCGACTGGGACCGCGACGGCCAGACGAACTCCAGCGACATCGCCGCGTTCCTCGCCGCCTGGCTCGAGGGCATCCACGATGGCACGCGGCGCGACGCGGATTTCTCGGGCGACGCGGTCATCAACTCCGCGGACGTCTCGGCCTTCCTCAGCGCCTGGATCGCGGCCGTAGCCGAGGGGTGCTGAGAGCGCCGGCCTGCCCAGTTTTCCCAGCCCGCAGGCCCGGGCGTCCAAGCGCCGCGGCGGGCTTGCGCCGGTTCGCGGCCGCGCGGCGGCGGTGTATTCATGGTTCGGCGGCGACGCGGTCGATGGGGTTATCCGGACCAGCGACCCGGCCCGCTGACACCACCCGCGCGCGGACGCGGGGGCGTCCGGCCACGGCCCGGTCGGTCCTTCACGCGGAGACCGTCTGATGTTGTTCCCCCTTGTCGCCATGGCCGCGGCGGTTGTCGCTATCGCTCCGCCCGCGCCCGGTGCGCTCGGTGCGCCCGGCGCGCCGCTCCCGGAGCGGCTCATCGCGCGTCCGCTCCAGCCCGCGGCGGCCGCGCTGCGCGGCGCCGCGCCG
>CALAFV010000526.1 GCA_937891445.1 uncultured Phycisphaerales bacterium
GCCCTCGTTCTCGAAGAGCGAGCGCCACTCGTAGTAGGAGCGGAACATGTTGCACAGGACGTCCAGCGTCAGCGTGCCGCCTTGCACTCCCTCGGGCCCACCCCTTCTCCGGCGACGAAGGTCCGCCTCTAGTCGGCGGTGCGAATCGTTTACATCGCTAGCGGTAGGATATATCCGCGACGCGGCAGGTCAACTCCCTCGACTCGCAGTAACCGGACTGTGATGCCCTGCGACCTTCCCGTGAGCCCCGACCTCCACCCTCCAGCGGTGCCAGTCATGACCTATCCGATCTGCGGTTCGTCCGGGGGAAGAAACCTCGGGTCGTAGCGCGCGACCCAGACCCATGCCTCGAATGGCGTCATCTCGGGGGGCTTGCCGTCTAGGGAGACCTGATAGTCCGCGAGCAGGCGCTTGGCGATCCCGGTCCAGAGCCCCCTGTCACACACGACGTCGAGGACACGCGGCTCACCCTTCGAGGGCTGCCACCGCACGTGGTGGCCGTGCCCCGGAGGCCTCCCGCACGGGGCGAAGGTGAGCACATCGGGCACGGTCACTCCATCGAGTCCTTGAGCCGCTGGCCCAGGCGCTCCATGCTCTTGACGAGCGCGTCGGCCTTGCGGGAGTAGAGGCTCACGAAGATGGCGAAGTAGCGCTCATCGCGCGCGCCGATGCTGCCCGCCGCCCTGCGATCGTCGACCGTGCCGTGCATGGGCGCGTCGAAGTCGATCGCGAACTGCTCCTCGAAGGCGGCCTTGGCGAGCATCGCCTCGCCCCAGGCGTCGGCCGCGCGCTGCTCCCAGTCGAACATGCGCGTGGTGATCTGGAACATCAGGTCTTCCTTCTGCGCGCGGGTCAGGCGCGTGAAGTCCTCGATGAAGCCGCCGTACTCGTCGCGCCTCCACTGAGTCAGCCCGTACTGGTCGGTGAGGATCTCGCCGGTCTTCATGTCCACCTCGGGCTCGCGCACGAGGTCGTAGACCCGGTTCATGACCCGGTAGACGTCGCCGAAGTTCGCCATGATGCGCATCTCGACGGCGGACTGCGCGCGAGAGAGCACCGCGCGAGCGTCGGTGTTCCAGTCGGTGCGCATCCGGGTGAAGCCCGGCGTGCGGTGCTTCGAGCGCCTCTCGTCCTCGGGCATCGTGGACTCCATCGGCTGCTCGATCTCCCTGGCAGCCTCCAGGGCCTCCTCGCTCGCAGCGGTCTGACCCGAGGCCCTCTTCTTGCCCTGCGCGACCATCAGCGCGCCCTTTCCTGGTCGATGAGATAGGTCAGCCCCAGGCAACCCGCGTCGCGGGTGGCCTCGTTGGGCAGGTGGATCGCGTAGGGCCGCAGGCCCTCGTGCCACTGCTTCTTGGTCGCGTTGCCGTTGCCCACGAGCACGGACTTCGAGTGCTGATTGGCGACGATCACGCGCGGCACCTCGGGCAGGACCGCCTGCGACATCAGGCGCACCGCGAGCGCGGACAGCAGACTCGACTCGGGCCGGGACATCCTGGCCCCCACCGGGGGCATCTCGTGGACGACGGCCGTGAGGTCGTGGTGGGCGGCGGCCTGGAGGAAGATCGGCCGCAGCGCGTCGTGCAGGTCCTCGGCACGGCGCAGCGACCCCTCGTGCCCCTTCGGGTAGTCGTCCTTCGGGGTGCGGATCGTGCCCTGGTCCAGCGCGATGACGACCGGGGGCAGGGCCTCCAGCAGCACCCACCCGAGGTC
>CALAFV010000527.1 GCA_937891445.1 uncultured Phycisphaerales bacterium
GGCGACGGCCCGCCAAGCCTCGCCGAACTGGCCGCGCGCGTCGGCGGGGCGGAGGGGGGCGGGCTGGGTGGCTCCATCGCGATGGCCCGCTGGCTGGGGGACCATCTCGGCGCCGAGGCGGCCGGGAAGGACCTGCGATTCCTGCCGCTGATCGCCCCGGGGCAGCGGGCCGCGGCGATCCTCGTGCACGACCGCATGCTGGGGGACAGCGCCGCCGACGAGCGCCAACTCGGGGCCCTGATCGCCTCGTGGGCCGCCGCCATCGCCGCCGCCAGCGACACGGAACGCATCGCCTCCCTCGGCGAGCAACTCGCCCACGCCAACCGCGTGCTCCAGGAAACCCAGCGGAAACTCGCGGAGGTCGAGTCCATGGCGCGGCTGGGCGAACTGACCGCCGGCGCCGCCCACGAGATGAACAACCCCCTGGCGGTGATCAGCGGTCGGGCCCAGACCCTCGCGGCGACCACGCGCGACGACACGACGCGGTCCGCCGCCGACGCCATCGTCACCGCGGCCCAGCGGCTCACCGACCTGATCACGCGCCTCCACGCCATCGCCGCCCCGCCCAAGCCCAAGCGGACGACCGTCAGTGTGCAGGACATGCTCGCGGCGGTCGTGCGCCAGGCCAAGGAGCGGACCGCCGGCCGCGCGCCGCGGGCGGCATTGCCGGCGGTGAAGGTCGTCGTTACGGCCCCGGTGCCCCCAGCGCGGCTGGACCGCGACATGATCGGCCGCGCGGTGCTCGAACTGATCGTCAACGCGCTGGAGTGCGGCATGCGCGACGGGATGGGCGCGGCCGAGGGCGTCGAGGTCCGAGTCGGGCCGGAAATGGGGGAGGACGGCGAGGAACTCGTCATCGCCGTCCGCGACGCCGGCCCGGGGATGGACGAGCGCACCCTGCGGCACGCCTTCGATCCGTTCTTCAGCAGCAAGCCCGCGGGCCGGCAGGCCGGCCTCGGGCTCCCGACCGCGCGCCGGCTCGTCGAGTCCCACGGCGGAACGCTGGAACTGCGCTCCGAACCGGGCCGCGGCACCACCGCCACGATCCGCCTCCCGGCGTGGCGGAGCGATTTGTCCCAGGTCGACACGCCCACCGCCCGCGCCGCGTGAGCGTGGCCCGGCATCGCCGGCGCACGCGCAGCACCTCCTCATTCACGCGGTCGCAGCCCCGAAGTTCTCGGCCCGTGTCCGCTTGTTCAGCCTGGACGGTCTGTGCGGGACTCGCCGCGGAGGGGACGGCGCTGGGCTCGGCGCGGACGCGACCGGCGCGCCGGCTCGCCCGATCTTCCTCGTGCAGCAGTCCTCAGCACAGCGGGAGAGCGGATGAACCCGACCACGATCGTCACCGAGTTCGGCGGCCTGATCCGGCAGGAGCTGGACATCGAGGCCCTTCTGCGGACGACGCTCGAGTTCGTCCTCAGCCGCTGCGGCCCGACCAACGCCGCCGTCTTCCTGCCCACCACCAGCGGGGATTACTCCCTCGGGGCCTACGTCAACTACGACTGCCCGAAGGAGACGGTGGACGTCCTCCTGGACCACCTGGCCAACACCGTCGCCCCCAAACTGGCGGACAAGGTCGGCGTGCTCCACTGCAAGGACCGCGACGCCCTGATCCGTTCCCTCGGCGAGGACGCGGCGTGGATCGGCGAGTCTTGCGTCGTTGGGTTCTCCTGCCGCCAGGAGGGGGAGGCCCTGGCCGTCTTCCTGCTCTTCCGCGACCGGCTGACCGGTTACACCGGGCCGATCGTCGAACAACTGCGGATCATCGGCGACCTCTTCGCCCAGCAACTGGCCCGCGTCATCCGCATCCACCACCGCCACCTCCCCAAGGACAAGTGGGGGGCCATCGGCGACCCCGAGGAAGAGGGGCCGGACTTCGGGCTGGCGGCCTGACCGGATCGCGTTCCGATCCCCTGCGACCACAGGCGCAGCGTCCCCCGGGTCGGCCCGCCGCTCCTGGCGAGCGGCCACGGCCTTGATGTGCGCTCCGCGCCGGATGTCCAGCCTCGCCAGGTCCCTCGCTGACGCTCGCGACCCGCAAATCCAAGGCTCCGTTTCCGAAGAAGCCCCTGAGCGGCGGCTGGATTGTGTTACACTGGCCGCCGCAAGGGATGCGGAGCGGAAGCCATGTGGGACACCCTTTTCGCCGATGGGGCGGCGTGGTTCTCGGTGCCGGCGATCGCCGGGACGGCTGTCTTCCTGCTCAAGATCACCTTCATGATGATCGGCGTGGATGACGCCGACATCGGCTCGGACCCGATCGACGTCCACCACGGCGACGCCACCGACGCCTTCAAGATCCTCTCCATCCAGTCCATCGCGGCCTTCTGCATGGGCTTCGGGTGGGGGGGCGTCGCGGCCCTGCACGGGCTCCACTGGTCGTGGCCGACGAGCGTCGCCGCGGGGATCGGCTGCGGCCTGATCCTCATGTACGTGCTCGCCCTGGGGCTCAAGGGGATGCACGACATGCAGTCGTCGGGCAACGTGACCCTCGACATGGTCAACGGCGCTCAGGGCCGCGTGTACATCAGCGTGCCAGAGGATGGCCGCGGCCGTGGCCAGGTGCGCCTGGTGGTCGGGACAACAGAGAAGATCGTGCAGGCCGTCAGCGCCGACGGGCCGCTGCCGACCGGCACCGCCGTGCGTGTCACGGCCGTCAACGAGGACAACACGGTGACCGTCGTCCGGGCCTGAGCCCCGTGCCGGCGGCCTGATGTGATGTGATGGCCCGGGGCCGGATTGGCCCCGGCCGCAGAAGAGCAGGGTTCGCGCCCCGGTGGGGAGGAGGCCAACGACATGACGACCACGACCGCAACGACCATGATGATGCACGCCGCCACGTTCGCGCAGAGCAGCGACGGCGGCAGCGGTTGGTTCCTCATCCTGCCGATCGGCGCCCTGCTGCTCCTGCTGCTGTTCCTGGCGATCTTCTTCGTCCAGCGCTACCGCCGCTGCCCCAGCAACCGCGTGCTGGTCGTCTACGGCAAGGTGGGGTCCAACAAGGCCGCCAAGTGCTTCCACGGCGGCGGCACCTTCGTCTGGCCGCTGATCCAGGACTACGCCTACATGTCCCTGGAGCCGCTGGTCATCGACATCCCCCTGGAGGGGGCGCTGTCGCTCAACAACATCCGCGTGAATGTCCCCGCGACGTTCACCGTCGCGATCTCGACCGACCCGGTTCTCATGAACAACGCGGCGGTGCGCCTGCTGCCGCTCAGCTCCCAGCAGATCCGCGAACTGGCCCAGGACATCATCCTCGGCCAGTTGCGCCTGGTCATCGCGACCCTCACGATCGAGGAGATCAACAAGGATCGCGAGAAGTTCATGACGCTGATCAACGAGAACGTCGAGCAGGAGATCAACAAGATCGGCCTGCAGTTGATCAACGTGAACATCCGCGACATCACGGACGAGTCCGGCTACATCCAGGCGATCGGCAAGCGGGCCGCGGCCGAGGCGATCAACCGCGCCAAGGTCGAGGTCGCCCAGCAGGACCGCGAGGGCGCGACCGGCGAGGCGATCGCCGTCCGCGAGAAGACGATCAACGTCGCCCGCGAGTCCGCCCAGGCCGTCGAGGGGCAGAAGCAGGCCGAGCAGCGCCAGCGCGTCGCCGTGGCCGCCCTCGAAACCGAGGCCGTCAAGGGCGAGATGCAGGCCAAGCGCGACCGCGAGATCACCATCGCCCAGCGCGAGGCCGAGACCGCCGCGGCCCGGGCCCTGGCCCAGCAGGAGCAGCGCATCCGCATCGCGGAGGCCGAGGCCAACGCCACCATCGGCGAGAATCAGTCCAAGGCCCAGATCGCCGAGGCCAACGCCAAACTCGGCGAGGTCCAGGCCGAGAGCCGGCGCCGGGCTCAGGTCGCCGCGGCCAAGGCCGCCGAGGCCATCCTCATCGCCGAGCGCGAGCAGGAACTGGCGCGCCTCGCCAAGGAGCAGGTCGTCCCGCAGGAGATCGAGAAGAAGCGCATCGAGATCGCCGCGGCCGCCGAGGCCGAGAAGCGCCGCATCGAGGCCCAGGGCGAGGCCGACGCCATCCTCGCCAAGTACCGCGCCGAGGCCGAAGGCACGCAGGCCGTGCTCGAGGCCAAGGCCGAGGGCTACCGCCGCCTCATCGAGGCCTGCGGCTCCAACCCCCAGGTCGGCCCCACGCTGCTGCTCATCGAGCAACTCCCCCAACTCGTCGCCGAGCAGGTCAAGGCGATCAGCAACCTCAAGATCGACAAGATCACCGTCTGGGACACGGGCACCAACGCGGCCGGCCGCAACGCCACCAGCGACTTCCTCAGCGGGCTTATCGGCGCGCTGCCGCGCCTGCACGAACTGGCGCAGCAGGCCGGGATCGAACTCCCGTCGGCGCTGGGCAAGGTCAACCGCAACGCCGCCCCGGATGCGCCCGTGACCGTCGAGCACAACGGGCAATCGGCGCCCTCAACTGAGGACGGGACCTCGCCGCGGCGGACCTAGACCAGGACAGATCTCACCACAGAGACACAGACAAACACACAGAGCGGGCTGGAGGAGCCGATCCCAAGGTCGCCCTTCCAGCCCATTTTGTTCTTCCTCTGGGCTCTCTGTGCCTCTGTGATGAAGCCAAGAGGTGAAAACGGCCCGGTCCGGACACAAACTACACTCCGAAGCACAAACAGGAGCCCAGACCGTGCGCCCCCTTCTCGCTGCCGCCGCCTCGCTCGCGTTCCTGTCCCCAGTCTTTGCCGAGCCGCCGCCGCGCGCTTCGGCGGTCATCCGCAACGTGACCATCATCGACGTCGAGGCCGGCCGCGCCCTGCCGCCGACGGACGTCTATCTCAGCGACGGGCGCATCACCGCCATCGGCCAGCCGCCAGCGGACGAGCCTGCGGCGACGATCGACGGCGCCGGGTTGTTCCTCATCCCCGGCCTCTTCGACGCGCACGTCCACTACGTTCATCCCGAGACTTATGGCCCGCTGATGATCGCCAACGGCGTTACGTTCGTGCGCGACCTCGGCGGCTTCACCGAACCAACGATCGCGCTCCGCGACCAACTCAACCGCGGCGAGATCCTCGGCCCGCGCATGATCTGCACCGGCGCGATCATCGACGGCAAGGAGCCGATCTGGCCCTTCTCCGAGGAGTGCGCCACCCCCGAGCAGGCCCGCGAAGCGGTCCGCAGACTCAAGGACGCGGGCGTGGACCAGATCAAGGTCTACAGCAAACTCCAGCCCGACGTCTACCGCGCCGCGATCGACGAGACCCACAAACTTGGACTCAAGGCCGTGGGCCACATCCCGATGGCCTGCACGGTGGACGACGCGGTCGCCGCCGGGCAGGACTGCGTCGAGCACCTCTCCCGCTTCGAGACGATCGTCACCAAACTCCTCCCCGACGCGGCCGACACCCGCGCCCGCGGCACATGGGGCGAACTGCGGGCCTTCGCCCACCTGGACCGGGTTGACCCCGACGCGCTGCGAAAGCACCTGGAGGCCGTCGCCGCCGCCGGCGTCGTCCAGTGCCCCACGATCGTGGTCCTCGCCGGGATCGGCTCCATGGCCGACGGCGGGGCGGGCGGCGAGGGCGCGAACCCCGCCGAGCACCCGCTGCTCAAGTACACCCCCACCGACCTGCGGAGTTTCTGGGAGACCGCCTCGTACAAGAACTGGGCCGAGCAGGCCGCGATGGTGGTCGCCCCGATGCAGCGCCTCACGCGCGGGCTGCACGACGCCGGCGCCACCCTCATGATCGGCACCGACCTGGCCAACGCCTACGTCTTCGCCGGCTTCTCCGTGCACCGCGAGATGGAACTGTGGGCCGAGGCCGGCATCCCCGCCCCGGACATCCTCCGCGCCGCGACGATCACGCCCGCGCGCTTCTGCGGCGTGGACGCCGACTACGGCTCGGTCGCCCCCGGCAAGGCCGCGAGCCTCGTGCTGCTGGAGGCCAACCCGCTCGAGGACATCCGCAACTGCGCGAAGATCCGCGAGGTCTTCCTCGACGGCCGTCGCTTCGACCGCGCCGCGCTTGATGCCCTCCTCGCCGGCGTCGAGAAGCAGGTCGCCGACGCCGCTTCGTCGGCCGGCACCGTTGTCAAACTCGAACTTCCCGGCGAGGTCGTCGCCCGCGGCTCGTTCGTCGCCAAGTTCGGCCCTTACGACGCCGGCGGCGAGGAGTTCCTGATCACCCGTACCGCCGACGGCTATCACCTCATGGCCCACAACAAGCCCAGCGGCGGCTTCCAGAAGCCCTCGGTGATCACCATCCACGCCGGCCCCGACTTCGTGATCCGCTCCTGCGAGTTCAAGGAACTCACCGACCCTCCCACCGGCGCGACCTACACCATCGAGGGCAATACCTTCACCGCCACGCCCACCAAGGGCCAGCCGCAGACGCTCGAGGCCCCGCCGGGCTCCATGTTCACCACGGTCTCCTACGCCACGGACTTCTTCCTCCTGGGCGCAATGGCTCTGGAGCCGGGCCAGTCCACCACCTTCACAACCGTCGGTTTCGGCTTCGCCCAGCCTGCCTGGAGGATGGGCACGGCCGAAGCGGAACTGACCCGCCACGACGATGTGGAGATCGAGCACGCCGGGGCCAAGGTCACCGCTCGCCGCTACACCAGCGTCACCAAGACCCCCATGGGCCCCTTCCGGGGCGAGACGTTCACCGACGCCCAGGGCGTCCCCCTCAAGTCCTCGCTGACGATGCCCTTCGGGACGGTGACGATGGAGCGGAAGTAAACCGCCGACGCCGCGGCGGCCATCATCGCGCTGCACGTATCCTCAGCGCTCTTCCGCTGGGACCGGCGCCGGTTGCTCGGGAGATTCGGCCGGCTCGGTGGGCGCCGGGGCCGTTGCCGTGGGCGCGCTCCCCTCGCGCACGAGCGAGAGCCTGAACGGCTCACGCTTGGCGCTCTCCGGGAAAGTTACGGTGAACGTGAGCGTGTCCGGCGACGGACGCTCATAGATCACGCGGTCAATCCCCTCCGCGTCGTCCTCGGGAGCGAACGACGCCTTCTCTCCCTCGACCTCCACGAGGCGCAGGACCTTGGGCTTGTCCTTCTCTTCCTTCGCCACCAATTCTTCGGAAAACTCACGCACGCGCATGATCACGCCGCCCCCCTCCTCCGTCAGCGTCATGAGTTGGAACATGTACGGCGCCCCGCCCGGCGCGACCCAGCGGAACATGCCGACCATCGAACTCCCTTCCGGGGCGCTCCAGTGCTCCTCCACGACGCTCCCATCCGTCGCACCGCGCCAGCGGCCGGCGAAGAACGCCACATCCGCGAGCGTGTAGCGCCCCATCGGCACGGGCGGCAGTTTGGGCATCGCCGGCGGATCGGGCATCGGCGGCGCCCCGGGCGCGCCGGGCTCCCCCGGAACGCCGGGCGGCATGGGCGGGGAAGGGGGAAGCGCGGGAGGCGTGACCACCGCGCTCGCCGCCGTCGCGCCGATCATCGCCGCCACCATCCCGGCCGCGGCCAGGCACCGGATCCGTGTCATCGCGCAACCTCCATCGTCCCGGCGGGCGCAGCGCCGCCCCCGGTGACGGCGAAGATCGTAACCGCCGCCCACGGTCGCGCGAAAGACGATCAACCACCCGCGGCGGCGGCCCGCTCGAGCGTGAACCGCAGCGGATCGCGCTGCCGCCGCGCGGGGAACTCGATGGTGATCGACAGCGAGCCGTTCTTGACCTCGTAGGTCACCGCCTCCAGAGACGCGGCCCCATCCGCATCCGCCCGGAACACCGCGCGGCCCGCGCCGGCCTCGGCGAGCGTCAGGGCCACCGGCTCGGCCTCGCTCTTCCACGGCGTCAGGGCGCCGTTGAAGTGCCGCAGCCGGAGCACGATGTCCCCGCTCTTCTCCCGCGAGATCGTCAGCAACTCGACGACGCGGACGCCGCCGTCGGCCCCGATCCAGCGGAACATGCCCGTGATGTTGCCGCCCGCGGGCGCGGTCCAGTGTTCCTCGACCAGGTCGCCGTTCACCTCGCCGCGCCACGCGCCGGCGAGGAACGCCGCAGCACCAAGGTCAAGTTTCTCATCCGCCGTCGCGGACGCGCCGGCCGCCGGCGGCTCCGCGGCGCCGAGGCGATGATGGCCCGCGCCGACCACGCCGGCGCACGCCGCGGCAACCGCCGCGCTGATGAACCACGATCTCATGTTTCGCTCCAGAGTCGCGAAAGCAGTGAAGCGCGCCGCTTCACTGCTGCGCCAGCGACTGGTACAACATCAACGCGTTGCCGTCCGGGTCGAAGAACGTCGCCAACTTGACCATCCCGGGGAACTTGTGGATGGGGCCGTCGAAGCGGACCCGGTGCTTCTCGAGCATCGCCCGGGCCGCCTCGATGTCCTTGACGCCGGACGTCGGCACGGGCCCGGCGCCCACCCTGGGGCTCTCCACCTCGGAGAGGCCGATGTTGACCCGGCCCCCAGCGACCTCGGTCGCCAGTTCGCACCAGCCGATCTGCTCCACGTCGTACAGCAACTTGAAGCCCAGCACGTTCTGGTACCAGTCGGCGGACTTCTTGCGATCCTTCACCTGCATCGCGATGGTCAGGCCACCGTCATAGTTGAGTGGGGACGCCATGGGTCGGTGCTCCTGCGGGTGGGGTGGGGGGATGGGGTGACCGGCGTGAGGACTGCCGCGGTGATCGAGGGCGGCCCGCATTCTGGACCCGCCCAAGATACCCACTATACTTTTTGCGTCAAGCGCCGTTGCACGTTTTCGCACACTCTTTTCGCGCCGCCGCAGGAACCGCCGTGGATCGCGTCGAGAGGCTCATCGCCCTGTTCCATCGTCGCTGGGGGATGCCCATCCTCGCGGAGTTGGAGCGCAGCGGCGGCGCCAAGTTCGTCACGCTCGTGCACCGTGTCG
>CALAFV010000528.1 GCA_937891445.1 uncultured Phycisphaerales bacterium
GACGTTGCCCCCCTCCCCCAGCCCACCCAGTCCCCCAGGCCCAGCCCCCGCCTGGCGACTCGGCCGCCGGTCCATCCCCTTGTCGCGGCCGGTGGTCATGGCGATCCTGAACCTGACGCCGGACAGTTTCTCCGACGGCGGCTCGTACCCCACGGTGGCGGCGGCCGTGGGGCGGGCGGCCCGGGCTGTGGAGGAGGGTGCTGAGTTATTGGACCTTGGGGGGGAGTCCACCCGGCCCGGTGCCCAAGCCGTGGACGCGGCCGAGCAGGTCCGGCGGGTTCTCCCCGTGCTCCGGGCCATCCGGGCCGACCGGGGGTTCGATGTGGTCGGGATCACGGTGGACACGACCCTCGCGGCGGTGGCGGCCGAGGCCCTTGATGCCGGGGCGGACGGGATCAACGACGTCTCGGCGGGGCTGGGGGACCCGGAGATGCTCGACCTGGTCGCCCGCCGCGGGGCCGGGGTCATCCTCATGCACCGGCTGCGGCCGCCGGTGGCCGACTCGTACTCCGACCGCTACGAGCAGCCGCCGGTGTACCCGGATGGGGTGGTGATGGAGGTCCGGCGGTTCCTGGAAGCCCGGCGCCGGGCGGCGGAGGAGGCGGGCGTCGCCCCGGAGGCCATCGCGGCGGACCCCGGGCTGGGGTTCGGCAAGACGGTCGAGCAGAACCTGGAACTCCTCGCGGCGGGGGTGGCGGCCGTGCCGGCGGGGTGCCCGCTGGTCAGCGGCATCAGCCGCAAGAGTTTCACGGCCCGCGCGGCGGGGATCCCGCCAGAGGCGCCGCCGCGCGAGCGGGCGGGGGCGTCGGCCGGGCTCAGCGCGGTCCACCTCGCGGCAGGAGCCCGGATCTTCCGGGTGCATGATGTGGGGCTGCACGTGGCGGTGCTGCGGGCGGCGTGGAGCGCCCTGAGGGGAACAGCGGGGCCGGCAGAACGGTTGGCTTTGGAGCAAGGGGCGACGGCACGGCCGGTGGCCCCGGGAGGCTCGTGACGGACGAGACTGCTCGCCGATGAGTAGAATCGCCGTCCCCGAGCGTCCGCGTGCCGGATGGCCCACCGCACCCCTGCCGGGCCGGTCCGCGCGAGCCCGCGGCGACCGACTCACCTGCAAGTTTTCCCGCGCGGCGACCGGCCGCGGCGGCAAGGAACGATCAATGGCCAGCGCCAACGTTACCGAGTTCACCGACGCCAACTTCCAAGAGGAGGTCCTCAACGCGAGCGAGCCCGTCCTGGTGGACTTCTGGGCTGAGTGGTGCATGCCGTGCCGGATGCTGACGCCGACGATCGAGCAGTTGGCCCAGGAGTACGCCGGGAAGGTGAAGGTGGGGAAACTGGACACGGACAACAACCGCGAGGTGTCGGTGAAGTACGGGATCCAGGCGATCCCGACGGTGATCCTGTTCAAGGGCGGCGAGGTGAAGCGGAAGTTCGTCGGCCTTCAGAGCAAGGGCGACTTCGCCGCCGCGCTCGACGAACTGCTGAAGGCCTGAGGCCCGCCACGCCGCGGGGTGGCCGCGGGGGGAGGGTCGGAGGGGGCGCGGGCCGGAGGCCCGGCGCGCGGGGAGAAGAAGGTCGGCACCGGCTATGTCGCACGGGAACGGTCTGAACGGGCACGCGAGGCGGGCGAAGAAGGCCCTTGGGGACCGCGTCATTCGTTGCGGCGTGGTCGGCGTGGGGCGGATGGGGACGCACCACGCCCGGACGTACGCGAATCTGCCCGGCTGCACGCTCGTCGGCGTCGCCGACATGAACGAGGAGCGGCGCGAGGCGGCGGCGGAGAAGTACGGCTGCAAGGCGATGGCGACGGTGGACGAGTTGCTCTCCGCCGGCGTGGACGCCGTGAGCGTGGCCGTGCCGACGACGCACCACATGGCGCAGGCGGCCCCGCTTCTGGAGGCGGGGGTGGCGTGCCTGATCGAGAAGCCGCTGGCGGCGGACGTGGACGAGGCCGCGGCCCTGAAAGAACTGGCCGAGCGGACCGGCTCGGTGCTCATGGTGGGGCACATCGAGCGGTTCAACCCGATCATGCGGGCCCTGAAGAAGGAGCAGGCCAGCGGCCCGCCGATCATCCCGCGGTTCATCGAGGTGCATCGGGTGAGCCCGATGACGTTCCGCTCGGTGGACATCGGGGTGGTGATGGACATGATGATCCACGACCTGGACGTGGTGCTCATGCTCATGGACGGGCAGGAGCCGTCGGAGATCCAGGCGTCGGGCGTGCCGGTGATCACCGAGCACGAGGACATCTGCAACGCGAGGCTGACGTTCGACCGGCCCTACGGGCGGTGCGTGGCGAGCGTGTCGGCCAGCCGGCTGGCGCTCAAGACCGAGCGTGTGACGCGGATCACGGGGGAGAACGCGTACATCAAGATCGACTACGCGGCGAAGAAGGGGACGGTGATCCGGCGGATGGCCAACGCGATCCAGATGGAGGAGGTTCGCGAGCAGTTGCGCCGCGGGGTGGACCTGACGAGCCTGAAGTGGCAGGAACTGGTGAACATCGAGAACCTCGAGATCGACGACTCGGAGCCGATCCTCGAGGAGATCAAGGCGTTCATCCACGCGGTGCGGACGGGGGAGCGGCCGGAGATCGACGCGACGGCGGGGTTCGTGAACGTTCGGACGGCCAAGCGGATCGTCGAGGCGACGCGGGCGGACTGGCGGGCCTGGTCGCCGCTGCCGGAGGTTCGCGGGGCGGCGCCTGTGGCGACGCCGCCGCCGCAGGAGCGCCAGACGGCCCGTTGAGCGCGGGAAGGGGTTTCCGGGGGCGGGCGGAATTGCTGGTTCGGGACCGGGCCGGCGATACACTCTGGGGGCTGGAAGTCTCGGACGCGAGCGGGAGGCTCGCATCGTGCCCCGTCATGGGCCACCGAGGTGGGAAACCGCCGCCCCCGGCCGCGGCGCCGACGCAGCGAATCACAACACACAAAGCCGATTTCTTATGGACGCCCAGAGCGCTTCTCCGAACGTGTCGTCCGGTGGCATGCCCGCCGCCGCGCCGTCTCCATCGACCGACCAGCCGCACACCGGAGAGGCCAACGGCGCCGCGCCGGCGCCGCAGCAGGCGTCCGCCGCCGAGCCGCTGATCAGCGCCGAGGTGCAGGCGGAGATCGACGCCGCGCTGGCGGACCTGGGAATGGCCGGCGGCCGTCACGAG
>CALAFV010000529.1 GCA_937891445.1 uncultured Phycisphaerales bacterium
CCGCGTGCACGAGCAACGGGTAGAGGTTGTACACATCCCGCCGCGGCCGCGGCCCGTCGTCGAACCCGGGCGGGATCGGCCGCAACTCCCGGTACCGGTCGAAGAACGCCCGACCGAACGTGCCGAACAGCGTCGTGAACGCCAACTCCTGCTCCGGGTGCGCGTACGCGATCGCCGGATCGATGAAGGCCGCAACCCGCCCCTCGCGGCAGAGCACATTCCCCGACCACACATCTCCGTGGATCAGGGACGGGTGCGCCGGCTCGTTGATCAACTCCCCCAGCCGCGCCGCCAGACGCTCCAGCCGCTCGAGCGTCGCGCCCGAGATCCCCCCGCGCCGCCGCGCCGTCTCCGCCATCGGCAGCAGCCGCCGCTCGCGGAAGAAGTCCGTCCACCGGTCCATCCACCCGTTGGGCTGCGGCAGCGGCCCGATCACCGTGTCCCGCTCAAACCCGAAGCGCCGCTCGTTGGGCGGCTCGGGGGAGATCGCGTGCAGGTCCGCAAGCAACTCCGCCGCGTGCCGCTGCGCGTCCGTCGTAATCCCCCCGGAGGTCTCCACGAAAGACAGCAGCAGCACGCCGCGCCCCGCCGCGAGCACCTCCGGCGCCGGCAGCCGCGACCGCCGCGCCAGGTACCGCAGCATGAACGCCTCGCACTCCAGCGTGGACGCCGCCGACCCATCGTCGTGCTTGACCACCGCGGGCGCCAAGCCGTCGGCGAAGTCCACCCGCCTCACGTCCGCGATGCACCCGCCCCCCAGCGGCGAAAGACGCGCAACCGATCGTCCGGTCAGTTCCTCAATCGTGCGGCGGAGGTCCATGATCGCCGGGACGGTAGCCGCCGGCGCCGGGCGCAGCAAAAAAGGCGGCGCCGCCCGCCGAGGGAAAGCGAGCGGCGCCGCCGGAGGAGGTACCTGATTCGGCGTGCGGGACCGCCGGCGTCAGCAGTTCCCCTGCACCGCCTGGAGCCACGCGGTAAGGAACGCGGAGATGTCGCTGGAGTTGACGGTGTTGTCGCCGTTGAAGTCCGCGTCAAGCGTCTGGTTGTTGAGGCTGTCGAGCCAGGCGGTGAGGAAAGCGGAGATGTCGGTGGAGTTCACCTCGCCGTCACCGCTCCAGTCCGCCGGGCACGCCGGCGCGATGTCCCCGGTGTACGAGAACGTCACCTCGATCTCGCCGCCGACCGGCTCGGCCCACGACCCCACCAGCAGGTAGTAGGTCTCGCCCGCCGCCAGTTGCGTCTGCAGCGTGAACCGGTTGGTCAGGAAGAACCCATCCGCCGGGTTGTCGCACACGACCTCCGTCAGCGCCCCGCACGAGCCGCTGAACAGCGCCCCCGCGGGCGAGTAGAAGAACGGCCCGTCGGGGTTGCCCTCGCCCACCACCGTCAGCGTTCCCGCCGTCTGCGTGGTGAACCGGTACCACACGCCGTCGGAGAGCATCCCGTCCATCCCGGCGCACGAGGGCGCGGGCGCATCGTGGTTCGCCGCGGTCGTGTCCGTCCGGAACGTCACCGACGACTCGCCGATCCGCTCCGCGCCGGCGCACGTGTCGTTCGCCGGCACCGCCGGAGCCGTCAGCGACACGCTCAGGTGCGTGCCGTACGGGATCGCCAGCGAGCCTTCATCGCCGTTGCGCGCCGGCGACAGCGCCGCCAGGATGTGGTACTCCGTCCCCGCCGTCAGCCGGAACCGCGGCGGCGGCCCGAACAGCGACTCCGGGCACCCGATCTGCTCCAGCGCCCCGCATTCGCCCGTGAACACCGCCACCACGGCGCCCAGCGGATCATCCGCGGCCGCCGATGCCCGGAGCACGCGGTCCACCTCCGGCGTGTAGCGGTACCAGATCCCGCCCGGCGTCGGCACGAGCGGCATCCCCTGCGCCTCGCAAACGTCCTGGTCCGGCGTCGCGAGCGTCACGTTGACCTCATCCTCAAACGGCATCGACCCGATCGCGATCGCGTCCTCGCACAGGTCGTTGGTCACCGGCGGCGGGGGCGGCAGCGGCCCCTCGGCCGTCAGCGTGAACGAGCCCGTCTCGCCGTACGCCATCGACACGCGGATCGCGACCGTCTGCCCGGCGGCCAGTTCGTACGTCGTCGCCGCCGCAGCGGGGTTCTCCGAAAGCCGATCACCGCGGTACGAGCACGTCAGCGCCTCCCCGCCGCACCCGTCGTACAGCGCCACCGTCGTCAGGGCCTGGCTCCCCGCCGGCAACTCCGTCGCGATGCGATACCACCCGGCCTCGGGCGCCGTGAACGTGTACCACAGCGGGTAGATGTCCGCCAGCCCGCTGCCGCACGGGGTCTCCTCCGACGTCGCCGCGTTGAACGTGCTCACCGGCATCGGCTCGCCGGCGCTCAGCGGCGTCGCCGTCGCGCACGTCGTGTTCGCCGGGGCCTGCCCCAGCGGGCTGACGTACAGATCGAAGGCGCCCTGCATCCCCTGCTGGCCGGCGACGCGGATCACGACCGTCTCCCCCTGGTCCGCCGTCACCACCAGCCGCATCTGCGGATCCACCAGCGTCGGCGCGTGGCACGAGATCAGTTGCCCGCCGCACGCCGTGTACGCCGCCAGCGTCCCGGCGCCGTTGAACGTCCCCGGGGGCAGCAGGAACTCGTACGCGTTGACCCCCGGCAGATTCCCGGTCCACGTGAACCACACGTCGAAGACGTCGTCGGCGCCGCACGGCCCCTGCTCCCCGAGCGAAGCATGGGCCGTTGTCCCGCTCGCGAACAACTCGTCGGGAGAGATCGCCACCGCATTGGCGCACTCATCATTGGGCGGCGGCGCGGCCGGCTGTCCGTTGCGCACCACCACCGTGAACGGCCCGCGGCCGGGCTCCCCCAGACCGTTCCACTCGTCCCACGGCAGCACGCTCGCCACCCGCACGTAGTACGTCACCCCCGCGGCCAGTTCGACCCCCGAGACGTACGCCCCGAACGGCATGTCGCACGCGCTCAGCGGCCCGTTGTCGTTGCACGCGATGGCGTTCGCCTCCGTCGCCGGGCACCCGCTGTGCACCGAGATCACGCTGTCGAACACCGAGTCGCACGCCGAGAAGTCGTAGAACCCGTCCGCCGGCGGCGTGAACGAGAAGAACACATCAGCCCCGCCCGCGATCCCCGGGGCGATGCTCGAGCACAGCGCCGCCATCGGCAACTCCACGCTCGTCGTCGCCGAGATGTTGTGCGTCGATACCGGCACGTCCAGCGTCAGCGGCGTCGCCCCGCTGCACTCGTCGTTCGCCGGCGGCGGCAGCGGCCCGCCCGTCACCGTGAACCCCTGCCCCGCCCCCGCCGTCCCCACGCGCACGATGATCGTCTCCCCGGCGAACCCCGACAGGTACTCCAGCCGCGGCCCCGAGCCCCCGGGCCCACCCGTCCCCACCGCGCACCCGTGGATCCCCATCGGGAAGTCGCACCCGCTGGTCAGCGTCAGCGACAGTTCGCCGTTGTTCGCCCCCGTCGCCGTGAACTCGTACGGCCCCGCCGCGGGCGTCACGAAGACGTAGTACACGTCCGCCGCGTCCGCGCGTTCGCACAGCCAGCTGAAGTCCTGGTCCAGCGCCGCCCCGACGGTCGTCCCCGCCGTCGGCACGCCCGAGGCCAGCGGCGCCGCCGCCTCGCACGTGTCGTTCTCGACCTGCCCGTGGGCGGCGCCCGCGGCCAGCGCGAGCGTCGCGGCCAGGGCGGCCCCGGTCCGTCTCGACCAAGTCAATCGCTGTGACCACATCGGAGGGCTCCTTTATGCAGGAAGTGGAGTTGAGGGGGGTGGGGGGGGCGGGCTCAGGGAGTGGGCGTGGGCGGCCCGGCATCCGCGCCCCGACCGGCGCAGTATGCACCGCCGGATCGGCCGCGCCAAGTCTTTTCTTGAAAAATGCGTGACAATGGTGCGACAAGACGGATCCCGCTGTACATTGAGGTCGGCAGGCCGCGGGCCGTGACGCCCGCCCCCTGCCCCAGTTCCCAGTCCGAGGCCGTCGATGACTCCCCCGCCCTCCCCTTCTCCCTCCGATCCCCCCG
>CALAFV010000530.1 GCA_937891445.1 uncultured Phycisphaerales bacterium
CCCCGCCCGCTGCAGCGCCCCCACCACCCCCTGCCGCTGCTCCTCGGTCAGTTCCTTCGCCACCTCAATCAGCCGCGTCACGAGGAACCCCGCGTCGCGCAGTTCCTTCATGTCCTCGGCCGACTTCACCGGCGTCCCCGCATCCGCCGCCCCATCGGCCGCCGGCGGCCCCACTTCAACCGCGTCCCACGCCGGGAACCGTTCCCGCAGTTCCTCCAGGAACGCCGCCCGCTGCTCCGGGATGATCGTGGCCAGCGCCCGCTCGATCTCCTCGCGCAGCTGGTCCTTCCGCGTGCCCGGCGAATCGTCGGCGAACTCCATCTGCACGATCCGCAGACGGTTCGCCGTCGCCGCCACCTTCCTGGAGAGTTCGTTCGCGTCGCTCACGGTCAGCACCCCGGCGCATCACCGCCGCGTGTTTCCCGCCCCGCTCCCGCTTTCCCTCCCGGTGCCCCCCGGCGCGCGTGGTGCCGACGCCGATTATAGGGCAAACCGCCCCCCCCTTGCGCGCCGCACCGCGGGCGCTGCTCGCCCGTGCATCGCATTTTCCGGCCCCGCGGCTGCACTTTCCGTCTGGACCGATTGGGTCGCCCGCGACGGACGTGTGGGCGCCGAGCACCCGCGCCCCCCTCCACACCCCCCCGTCCCTTCAGACCAGCCCCGCGCCTTTCGATCCACACGGTACGCCGCCGCGACCGCGGCGCCGACCGGAGCCACCCCGATGAAGCGCGCCACCCCATTTGTTCTCGGCATCGCTACCGCCGCCACCGTACTCGGCACGGGGTGCACGGCATCCTCCTCGCAACAGCGCGCCGCCGCCCCCGCGATCCCCGCCCAGCCCGTTCGCATTACCTCTCTGGCCGCCTGCGACTCCCTCGGCAGCCTCGTCTTCGCCAGCGACGTCGCCCTCGGCCCGACGATCGACGGCACGCGGCCCGTCTACGCCGAAGTCCCCACCCGCTGACCCGCGCCACCGCGGCTCACCCCCCGGTCAGGTATCCCTCGGGCCCCGCCGCCCGCGCCGCACGCGCCACCAGCCGCTCACGCAGCACCCCGGTCCCGGCGTCGAAGGCCAGCCGCACCCCGACATCCGCAAACGGCACCTCCGCGTCCAGCGGATCCACGCTCTGGGCGGTTCGTACGTCCACCTCCGGCGCCGAGAGCGCCGACCCGCCGATCACCTTCAACGCCCCGCTCTCCGCCACGCGCACCACCCCCTCCGCATCCCCGCGCGCCAGCGCCGAAATCGCCGCGGGGTCGTCGAACACGAACTCCGCCACGTTCCCCACCAGGTGCTGCAACCGCAGCCCCGGCATCGACGACACCGGCGCGAAGAACAGCCTCCCGTCGTTGGTCTCCAGTGAAGTCGCCCGATCGGCCGAAGGCACGTTGATCCCCAGCGGCTCGAAGATCCCCTCGTCCGGCCACACGAACGCCGAGATCCCCCCGCGGATGTTCTGACGCGTCATCTCCTCCCGCACCCGACGCACGTGCTCCTGCTGCGTCCGCCACGTCACGTCGCGCAGGTTCCACACCGTCTGCTCCGCCTCCGCCCCCAGTTGCTCGTACGCCGCCAGCCACTCCGCCGACGTCGGCAACCGGCACCCCGCCAGCCGCGCCAGGAAGATCGCGGCCGTTCCAGGGATCTGCTGCATCGGCATCTCAAGTGACGGCGGACCCTGCTCCCGCGTCACCTGGTACTTGTCCGATGGATCCCCCAGCCCCGGCGCAAACGCTGGCCGCTCATCCGTGATCATCGCGTGCGGCGTCGTCCAGTACGTGTTCCGCGCGATCATCCCCCCATCCGGCCGCCAGATCGCCGGCCCGCGCAGCACGTCCGTCCCCAGCAGCCGCATCATCTCCGACCACTGCCGCTCCGCTCCCACCAGCGCGATCACGTCGCGCAGGCTCAGTTCCGTCTCCCCCAGATACACCGTCCGCGGCGCGCCGCCCTGCTGGTCCTGCACCTGCACCGCCACGAACCGAAGTTCCAGCGGTCCTTCGGGTCCCGCCCCCTCCCGCCGGAAGACCACCGCCGTGCCCCCATCCAGTTCCTCGCCCGTCCACCCCGGCACCGCGCCCGGCCCCAGTTTCGTCACATCCGGCCGCGCCGGCGTCTCACTCCCCTCGACCTCGCGCATCAGCGCTTCCAACGCTGTGCGAAGTTCCGCCGCGGCCCCCGACGCGATCACTTCCCGCGGCAGTTCCGCCGTCGCCTCCAGGAACCGCCGCACCTCCTCCGCTGTCCGTTCATCGCTCAGCGCCGGATCGCGCAGCGCCCGCCGCAACCCCGCCAGCGCGATGTTGTACCGCACCCGCCCGTCGCGCACCTGCCCCGGCTGCACGCCCCACGCATCCATCGACGCCACCGCCGCCTCGATCGCCGCCGCGTCGCTCAGCCGCGACACGCCGCGCTCCCACCGCGCCAGCGCCCCCGCCTCCAGTTCCGCTTCCAGCGCGGCCTTCCGCGCCGCGTCGCCCACCAGGTCCACCACGCTCGACAGCGGCTGCCGCAGCCCCAGTTCCTGCTCCAGTTCCGCCGGGCTCGACGGCCAATCCAGTTCCCCCAGCCGCCGCCACGCGTTGAGCGCCTCTTCTGGCCGGTCCGCGCGGGCCTGGCTCACAAGCCGCGCCAGCGCCGCCTTGTCCGCCCCCTGCGCCATCGTCTCCAGCGCCTCGACGCGCGCCAGCACCGGTTGCACCGCCGCCGCCACGTCCTCCCCAAACGTTGCCAGCACCTGCCGCGCAGCGCCCGCCAGCGCCGCCGCCGTCTCGCCCCCGCCCGCCGGCGCTTCGGCAAGCCCGTAGCCAAGGTCCAGCAGCCCCTCGAGCCGCGCACACGCCGCCCCCAGTTGCGACAGCCGCTCGACCGCCTGCGCCTGCTCCGCCCTCAGCCCCTCCAGCACCGACGCCAGCGCCGCATCCCCCGCCGCCGGCGCCGTCGCTCCCAGCCGCTCCACGAGCCCCGCCAGCAGCCGCTCCCGCTCCGACGCCGCTGCGTTCACCAGCGCCGCTGCCCACGGCCTCTCTGCCGCCGGGCGCAGCGCCTCCCGCGGCAGCGCCTCATCCAGCGACCGCACGACCTCTTCCAGCGCCCTCGCCCGAGTCCGCAGTTCCGCGAGGTCCCCCACGCCCCCGCCCTGGGGCGTGACCTCCGCGAGCAGCGCATCGCGCCACCGCCGCCACGCCGTGTTGAGCGCGCTGTCCGCCGCGCCCGCCACCACCGCCTCGCGCCCACGCACGCTCCGGACCACGTCCTCCCACCCCTGCGCCAGTTCCAGCCGCCGGTCCTCCGCCTGCTTCCCCAGGTGCGCCGCCAGCCGCGTCGCCGCCTCCGTCGCCTGCCGCTCCAGTTCCGTCACCTTCGCCTGGTTCGTGCGGTTCCAACTCAGCGTGTGCAACTGGTCGAGCACCGCCCGCAGTTCCTGCATCGCGGCCGCGGTCGCCGCGTCGATCTCCGCCCCCAGTTCCTCCGTCAGGCCCCGATGATGGCGCACGACGTGCTGCAGCGCCTCCGGCCCGCGCACCGACCCCGTCCCCAGCGGCCCGCCACCCAGTTCGAAGGTCGTCCACTTCGCCCGCGGGTCCAGCGCCGGGTCCAGGCTCCGGTACCCGCGCACCTGCACGAGCCAGTCCTCGAACGTCGCCGCCGTCACCTCCGCCCCACCAGCCACATCTTTGTGCACTTTGCTGTCGGCCGCGAACAGTTCCTGGTCGATCCC
>CALAFV010000531.1 GCA_937891445.1 uncultured Phycisphaerales bacterium
GCACCCGCTCTCCAGGCCGCCGCACCACGACGAACTGCTCTTCATCATCTCTCACCAGGTCTACGAACTCTGGTTCAAGCAGATGATCCACGAACTGATGGAGATCGGCCACCGCCTCGACGCCGATCAGCCTCTGCGGGCCGCCCCGCTCTTCACCCGCGTCCACCGCATCCAGCACCTGCTCATCGAGCAGATCCCCGTGCTGGAGACCATGTTCGCGATCGACTTCGCCGCCTTCCGCGACAACCTCCGCCCCGCCAGCGGCTTCCAGTCGATCCAGTTCCGCAAGGTCGAGTTCCTCTGCGGCGCCAAGAACCCGAAGATGATCGCCCTGGCCGGCGACGACCCGACCGTGCGGGCCGAACTCGAGGACTTCCTCCGCCGCCCCACGGTCTACGACCACTTCCTGCGCCACCTGGCCCGCGTCGGCTTCAAGATCCCCGACGCCGTGCTCAATCGCGACACAAGCCTGCCGCACGAGCCCAATGACGCTGTCACCGACGCCCTGAACGATCTCTACGCCCGCCATCTCGACTTCTACCCGCAGTACCTCATCGCCGAGGCGCTGCTGGACCTCGAGGAGCGCTTCGGCATCTGGCGCTTCCACCACATCAAGATGGTCGAGCGGATGATCGGCGGGCAGTCCGGCACCGGCGGCTCCTCGGGGGCGAAGTACCTCGCCGGCACGCTCTCCATCCGCATGTTCCCCGAGCTGTGGCTCGTCCGCGATCGCCTCGGCGGCCAGTACGGCGGAACCTGACCCGGCGCGGATCTCCCCACGGGCCAAACCCGCCCCTGATCCTCAGCGTACCTTTACCCTCACCGTGTCCGTTCCCGACCCGCCCTCCAACCCGCTCGACCCGGCGGCCGCGCCCGCGGAACCCATCCCGGCAGGGGCGGGGAGCGACTCTCGCTGCGACCCCCGCCGCAAGAAGCGGGCCAGGAACATCGCACTGCCGGTCCTCCCGCCCGAGCAGGCCCACCGTATCGGCGGCCATCCCACGAAGATCGCCCGCTCCCGCGTCGGCCGCTGGCGGGCGATCGTCCTTGTGGGCGTCCACGTCGTCTTCGCGCTGCACATCGGGCTCTGGCTGCTCTACGGCCTCACGCTTTCGCCCATCGAGCCCAGCGAGACGATGTACGCCCTCGAGCAGGGGCTCGTCAACGCCGGGTTCATCTTCTTCATCCTCGCGATCGCCTCGACGCTCATCTTCGGGCGGTTCTTCTGCGGCTGGGGGTGCCACATCGTGGCCCTTCAGGATGCGTGCTCCTGGTTCATGACGCGACTGGGCGTACGCCCCAAGCCCTTCCGCTCGCGACTGCTCGTCTACGTCCCCCTCGCGCTGGCCCTCTACATGTTCGTGTGGCCGACCTTCAAGCGCGAGGTCGTCGCCCCCCTCGCCGGGCCGGAGCGATGGGAATACCTCCGCCGCTACCTCGGCGACACCGCCCCGTTCCCCGGCTTCACCGACCACCTCTTCGTCACCGGCTTCTGGGACACTTTCGCGCCGTGGTACATCGCGATCCCGTTCCTCGGGATCTGCGGCTTCGCGACCGTCTACTTCCTCGGCTCCAAGGCCTTCTGCACCTACGGCTGCCCCTACGGCGGCTTCTTTGCTCCCGCCGACGCCGTTGCCCCCGGGCGCATCCGCGTCACCGACGCCTGCCAGGGGTGCGGCCACTGCACCGCGATCTGCTCCTCCAACGTCCGCGTGCACGAGGAGGTCCGCGACTACGGCATGGTCGTGGACCCCGGCTGCATGAAGTGCCTCGACTGCGTCAGCGTCTGCCCGAACGACGCCCTCTACTTCGGGTTCGGCGCCCCCCGGGTCCTCGCACGCCCGTGTGATGATGAGGCCCGCGCCCGCCGCAAGCGCTGGAAGCCCAACTACGACCTCACCCGCGTCCAGGAACTCCTCGTCGCCGTGCTGTTCCTGGCGGTCCTCATTGGCTACCGCGGCATGTTCAACTCCGTGCCGCTGCTCATGGCCGTAGGGATCGCGGGCATCGGCGCCTTCAGCGGGTGGAAACTCCTGTCGCTGGTGCGCACGCCCAACGTGCGCCTGCAATCCCTCCAACTCAAGCACCGCGGCCGCCTGAAGCCCGCTGGGTGGATCTTCGCGCCCCTCGCTGCGCTGCTGGTGGCGGGCGGGGCCTGGGGGCTGCTGGTCAAGTCCTACGTGTGGCGCGCCGAGCAGACCGAATGGGGCGTCACGGTGCCGCAGGAGGTCGCCTTCGCCCCCGGCTACGTTCCTGATCCCGAGGTGAAGGCCATCGCCGAGCGCGCCATCGCCCTCTTCACGCGCGCCGGCCCGCCCTCCGAGGGCGGCATCGGGTGGGATCACAACGGTGAGCGTCGCGTCCGCCTCGCGTACCTCAACATGGTCGCCGGCGACGCCGCCGCGGCCGAGTTCCACCTGCGCAAGGCCCTTGCCGCCGGCAAGCCCGCCGATCACCTCGTCTTCGGCCTCGGGGACATCCTCGCCCTCCGCGGCGTCCCGCAGGCGGAGATCTTCGCGGAGTACCGCACACTCCTGAATCGCTGGCCCCACCTGCACGAGGTGCGCTTCCTTCTCGCTCAGCAGGAACTCGCCGCCGGCCGGTCTGACGATGCGATCGCCCTCTACGAGGCGCCGCTGGCCGATACCTTCCTCCGCTGGGATGCGCGCCTGCACATCAACGCCGCGGCCGTCTTCTTCGCCACCGGCCGCGACGATCGCGCAATGGACCTCATCGAGCGAGCGGTGAAACTGGCCCACGGCCATACCCGCGACGAGGACATCCGTGCCGCGGCCGTCACGTTGGCCCAGCGCGGCCGCATGGACCGCGCCGAGGAGATCCTGCGAGCCCAACTCGAAGCACGCCCGCGCTCGGCCGTCCTCCATGAGGCCCTCGGCTCCCTCCACGCCGCCCGCGGCAGGGCCGACGAGGCCCTCGCGAGCCTCCGCCGCGCCGCCGACCTGGACGCGACGAACCCCTTCCGCTGGGCCCAACTCGCCGCCGCCCTCGCCTCCGCCGGCAAGCCGGCCGAAGCGATCCCGGCCGCCGTGAAAGCCGCCGAACTGGCGCCGCAGAACCCCAACTTCACGCACGCCGTCGCGCAACTCCACGCCCAGCAGGGCCAGTTCGCGGAGGCGACGACCTGGGCGATCCGCACCGCCGAACTGGCGCCGACGAGCCCCGAAGCCGCGGCCTTCTGCGCCCAGGTGCACGCCGCCGCCGGCAACGCGGAGCAGGCCCAGCGCTGGACCGCCGAGGCCCAGCGCCGCGCGCGGTCGATGCCCGCGCAACCTCGCTGATCCGCTTGCGCGGCTCCACACCCCGCCGCGCACAGACGGCGACGACCAACCGCGCGTACCCTCCGGCCATGACTCGTCCGTGCACCGTCGGCGACATCCAGATCGGCCCCGGCCGGCCGCTCGCGATCATCGCGGGCCCCTGCGTGCTCGAATCGCTCGAACTCGGCCTGGCGATTGGCCGCGCGGTGCGTGACGCCTGCCGCGGCCTCGGCCTGCCGTACATCTTCAAGGCCAGTTTCGACAAGGCCAACCGCTCGAGCATCGACTCCCCCCGCGGCCCCGGCCTGGAGCGCGGGCTGGAGTGGCTGGCGCAGATCCGTCGCGATCTTGGCGTGCCCGTGACCACCGACGTGCACGAGCCGTCGCAGTGCGCTCCCGCGGCCGAAGCCGGGATCGACCTGCTCCAGATCCCCGCCTTCCTCTGCCGCCAGACCGACCTGCTCGTCGCCGCCGGCCGCGCCGCCGCAGCACACAACCGTGCGGTTAACGTCAAGAAGGGCCAGTTCGTCTCCCCGGGCGAGATGCTCGGCCCGATCGAGAAACTCGCCCAGGCCGGGTGCACCAACGTCATGCTCACCGAGCGCGGCACGTTCTTCGGCTACGGGCGGCTCGTCAACGACTTCCTCGGCCTGGCCGACATGGCGGCGCTCCCGGCCGCCGGCGGCGCCACGCCCGTCTGCTTCGACTGCACGCACTCGACGCAGCGCCCCGGCGCGTGGGAAGGGGGCGCGAAGGTCACGGCCGGCTCCAGGCCCGGCTCCGCCCAACTCCTCGCCCGCGCCGCGGTCGCCGCCGGCGTGGACGCGATCTTCCTCGAGTGCCACCCCGAGCCGAAGAAGGCCCTCAGCGACGCCGCGACGATGCTCCCGCTCGCGGACGTTCCGCCGCTGCTGACGCAACTCGCGGCGATCCGCCGGGCCCTCGCGGCCTCCTGAGCGTTCGGAGATTCTTTAGATCTCCACCATCAGCCCCATCGGAATCCCGAGGGTGCCGAAGCCGCCCGCCGCGACAGACGTTCCCAGCGTCAGGTCGAAGTGCTCCAGTTGCGCCACGACCGGCACGCTGGAGACGATCTCCAGCCCGTAGAAGTACCGCCGCTGCTCCCACCCCTGATCGAGCACATCCTCGATGTCGTCGATGTCCAGGTGCAGCGACCTCCCCGCCGCGAGCGTGTACGTCAGTTCCAGCACGAACCCGTCGGTGTACCGGAACAGCACCGAGACCTCGGCGTCCGCGCCGTCCCCCTCCAACTCCGCGGCCGCGGGGTTGAAGATCGACAGCGTCTCGAAGACGTTGACGCCCGCCCGCGCCGGGTCCATGAACCCCTCGCCGAAGACCCACCTCGTCGCGGCAGCGACCGCCGGGCGCGTTCCCGCCGCATCCTCGGTGTTCAGCCGCAGGTGCTGAGCCGCGACGCCGCGGTCGGAGCGGATGACCAGCGAGTACCGCCCGCCATCCGCCAGCGCCTCCAGTTCCGCCAGGTCGATCACCCTGCTTGCGCCGGCGCCGACGGTCCACTCCCCGGCGACGATCATGCTTTCGTCCCCGGCCCCGCCCTCGGGCGCCAGCAGCAGCGTCACGACCGTCGCCTCGCGCCCGGGGTTGAACAGGTGGATGCGCTCCTCGACCCCCTCGCGGCGTTGCACGAGCGGGATCACCATGTCCCGCAGGTCGATGAAGTACTCGTACGTCAGCGGCGTGACGCGCACCATCTCCGCCCGCCCGGGGACGCCCAGCGTCGCCACCGCGTACCCGTCCCCCCCCGGCGCGGCGGGCGCGAAGTCCTCGACGTACGTCGTCACCGCCGCCGTCACCAGCCCCTGCACGATGATGTCCACGTACCCATCCGGCGCCAGGCCCGCGCCGACCAGTTCGTGCAGCGCCAGCCCGCCCCGCCGCAGTTCCTCCGAGTGGACGGTCACGGTCTGCTCGACCTGCCCGCGCCGGAACGTCACGCGCACGTCCCCATCCTCGCGGGCAAGCCACACCAGGAAACTGCGGACGCCGACGTTCGCCCGCATGTCCACGCCGGCGAAGAACGTCGCGCTGGGCGCCTCGCTGGTGAACGACTCGCCCGTGGCCGAGCCGAAGTCGTAGTGGCTCAGCATCGCGCCCACCGGAAGCGTGCTCTGCACCTCCAGCGCGTACGGCACACCCTGCGGCACCAGGGCGCTCTCGGCCGACCCCGCGACGGAGATCGTGATCCCGCCGCGCTCGCCGGGCCCGATGTACCCCTCGGCGATCACGCGGTCACGCAGCCCCGTCTCGAACCGGGCCACGACCTGGTAGTACACGCCCTCATCATTGGGGTTCATGATCGGCAGGAACTCGCTGATCGTCGCCCCCGCGAACCCCTCCGGGTACCACGTGAAACTCGAGTAGAACCGGTCCGCCTGCGCGGCCTTGATCACCTCGATGTCGCGGACGTGCAGCATCCGCTCTTCGAGGCCGTTGAACGCCACCGGCGGCCCGCCGGCGAAGTTCATCGCGTTCCACGGCACGGCCACAAGTTCGCCCGCCCACGCCTCCGGGATCAGCGGCGAACCGCTCACGTCCGTCGGCGTCACCGACGACACGTACGCATCCAGCGTCGCGCGGCTGGATTCCAGCACCACGCCGAAGACGATGTACCCCAGCGCATCAAACTCGGCGCTGTTGTCCCCCAGGTTGATGATGAACCGGTTGCCCAGCGCCCCGCCCTCGCCCGGGACCAGCGCGACGGTCCACGCCGTGTTGCCCCGCGGCGTCGCTCCGACCTCGACCACACGGGCCTCGACCTCCTCAAGCCCGCGCACCGAATCCCAACGGAACGCGCCCCCCTCCAGCACCGAGCCGGGGACGTAGCGGTGGAAGAACGTCTCGTCGAGGTGCCCCTCCCGCACCGCCGCGAGGAACGCCGCGGCCGCCTCCGGCGCCTCGTCGTCCAGCAACTCAATCTGCACGACCGACTCGTCCGCAAACGGCGAGAAGGGCAGCCGCACCTGGACGACCGTGTGATCCGGCGACCCCAGTTCGGCGACCGACCCGCTCAGGTGCAGCCGCGGTTCAAGCGTCTCCAGGGCCGGAGCCCTTCCCTCCGCGGGCGGCATGACACCATCCGCACGCCTCGTGACGGAACCGATCATCGATGAACTCCGGATGGGCGGGCCTGCCGGCGCGGGGATCGAAGCGCCGGGTCTCTCGAAAAAATAACCGGCCGCTGAGCGGCCGGCAAGCAAGTTGGATCAGGATGCGTCGAGCCGTTTGCGCGGCCCGCGGCAGCGCTCAGGCCCGCTGCGAGGCAATCTGCTCAAGCCACACCGGGCGGGGCGTCTTGCCGTCGGTCGGGTCGATGTGAACCTTGCGGCCCTGGAACACGACGCGCCCGGTGCCGACCGAGAACAGCGTGTTATCCCGGCCCATGCGGACCAGGTACCCCGGCTGGAACGGGGTGCCGACCTGGCGCACGATGATCGAGCCGGGCTGGGCCAGTTCGCCGCCGTAGAGCTTGATGCCGCGGTACTTCGGGTTCGAATCACGCCCGTTGCGCGTCGAGCCCTGCCCTTTCTTGTGCGCCATGGGGAGTCACTCCAACCGGGGGACCACTCCGGCGAGGACCGCCGGACCACCCGTCAAAACGGGCCGGAATGGTAGCCGCGACGCAAGCCCGCTTCCACGTCCCGTACAACCGGCCGGGACGGGCCCTTACCGCATGACCCAGCGCGTCTCGTACGGCTCCAGCGGCGTCGAGCCCTGACCCTCGAGCGTCCCGGGCACCCGGTAGCGGATCATCAGCGTCTTGCGGAGGACCACCTTCTTGCCGTCGGGGTCCTCAACGGTGGCCGTCTCGCCCGAGAAGCCCGCCGCGTAGATGACGACCTCGGTGACGTCCGTCTCGTTCACCGGCCAGATCACCACGCCGTCCTTCCGGTTCTCCTCCCCCTGCAGGAGTTGCCCGATGATCGAGATCTGGTCCTGCACGAAGGGGTTCTGCAGCCCCTCGATGATCTGCCGTGTGACCTCGACGGGAACGCCGCGCCCGGACCGCATCAGTTCGCCCTCGTCCGTCGACAGTTCAAACGAGGGGGCGAAGAGCAGGTCCTCGCCGGACTTGTTCGTGACCGTGTACGGGAGGTAGTAGAACATCCGCGGCATCATCTCGCCGCTCGTGGACCCCGGGACGGGGACCATGATCGTGGTCACCCGGAGGGGGCCCGGGCGGATGTCGAGTTGCCACCGCCGGGGGACGACCTCGGGCTCGGGAGCCGCCACAGCCGCCGCGGCCAGCAGCGCCAGCGTCAGCATCGCGACCGCCGCCACCAGCCCGCTCAGGGCCGCGCCGGCACTGTGCCGGCGGGGGCGCCGGGTGATGGGGCTAAACTCAGCGACGCTCTGTGCTTCGGGCATCGTCGAACTCCGTCAGGCGCCTCGCGGGGACGTGGCGAGCCGCCCGGGCAGGGCGGACAAGCGGGTAGTCTACTGGCGGCCCCAGCGCCGTCAAACAAACGGCGGCCGCCGGGCCGCTCACCCCCAACCCCTTCCACGTCCCCGGGCCAGCCGATACGCACCTCCCATGCCGCAGGATCTTTCCGTCGTGCGGGTCGGTCCGGAACACAGAGAAGCCGCCGCCTCGCGCCTCGTCTCCACCCGGCCGGGGCCGGATCGGGCGGCAGGGCGGCGCTTTGTCACCAACGCGGGGGCTCTCGGGATCGACCTGTCGCTGCTCTGGGCCTCGCCCCTGGATCCGGCTGCCCCGACGCCGGGGCAGTTCGCGCAGGCGTGTCTGGCGGTCCTCGGCGCGGGGCGGACTGCGACGGTCTTCGTCTCCTCCACCCCGTCCCTCCCCGGCAAGGCGGGCGGCCAGCGGGTGCAGCAGGACCGGGCGGACCGGATCGCCCTGATCCGGGCCGCGTGCGAAGGGGCGGCCAAGGGAGAGCGTGGCGCCAGGCTGGCGCAGGCGCTGCTCGACCCGGGCGACGCCGCGGCCCTCGACGCGTTCGTCGCCGCAGGGTTCACGCGGCTGGGTGACCTGGCGTACCTTCGCCGACCAGTCCCGCGGACGCCGCCGCGGCCCGACCCAGCGATGCCGCCGGGGATCGAACTCAAACGGATATCGGACCTGCCGGGCGGCAGGGGGGGCGAGGGGGACCGGCTGCTGATGACCGCGCTGGCGCAGTCCTACATCGACACGCTGGACTGTCCCGAACTCGCCGGCCTGCGCGACCTGGCCGACGTCGTGGAGTCGCACCGCGCGGTCGGGCAGTACGACCCCAGCCTGTGGTGGGTCGTCTTCCACGAGGGCCGACCTGAAGGATGCATGCTCCTGTCGCGCTGCCCGGAAAGCCACTCGGTGGAACTGGTGTATCTCGGGTTGGGGCCGGCGCTGCGCGGGCGCGGGCTGGGCACCGACCTGCTGGCGCTGGGCCTCAACCGCATTGCCGGGCCGGGCGGCGCGACGCTGACGTGCGCCGTGGACACGCGCAACACGCCGGCGCAGCGGCTCTACCGCGCGGCGGGCTTCGAGCGGTTTGCGACGAGAATTCCCGTGATCCGCTCGATCCCGGCGGGGCCCGCGGCCTGAATCGGTCCCCCTTTTTTCCACCGGATTCGCGCAGCGGCGCGAAGCGGTGGAGAAGACCGTGGACAAGAATTTTTCGGCGCGTTTTTCCGCGGCGGATCGGCCCGCGCAGCCGCCGCGCGAGCGCCGCGTGAAGATTCCATGGTTGAGGCGCGGCCGTCGGCGCGGTACGCTTGCGGCCGGTCAGGGACTCGACCGACGTGCAGGTCTTCCCGCCGTGTGTGCGCCGGCGATCAACGGCGACAACCCACTGCCCCCGGCCGCCCGCCCACTCATCGCTGTGTGCGGTAGATGTAGTCGCGCGGCCGCGGCATGGGCGCCGGCCCCGGGCGGGCGGGAAGCCTGGCGTTCGTGGACGGACTCGTGTCAGAACGCATGCGCGTCTGGCTCTCGGTGGGGTTCGTCGGCAGGCAAAGCGACCACCACGAGACATGACCAGTGTCCCGCGAGGCGGGAGAGGTGTGACCTGTGGAGACACGTCACCCCGAGGCTGTCGTTCGCCCTCACGGCCGCGACACGATCACGGACGACCCGATGGGCC
>CALAFV010000532.1 GCA_937891445.1 uncultured Phycisphaerales bacterium
ACTTTCCACTTTCTAGGAACACCCCCCCGTCACTTCCTCCAGCCACGCGCTCAGGAACGCGCTGATGTCCGTCGAGTTCGTCCCGCCCAGGCCGTCGAAGTCCGCCACAAACGTCCCTGCCATCACGTCCGACAGCCACGCCGTCAGGAACGCGGAGATGTCCCCCGAGTTCACCACGCCGCTGCCATCGAAATCCGTGATGCACGACCCCTCGCACAGCGGCGACCAGACCTCGAAGTCATCCACCGCCGCTTCAACCAGCGACCCGACGCCGAAGTCCGACGCCACGAACCGCACCTTGACGTTCGCCGTCGGCGTCACGAAATCCGCGACCCGGAACTCGTGATGGAACCACCCCCCCGCCGTCCCCGGCCCGCTCGGGCCGACCGTCTCCGCCACCGTCCACGTCGCCCCGCCGTTGTTGGACACCCACACGACGAACACATCCTCGTTCGGCCCGCCGCCGGCGGAGTTGCTGTACCACCGCCAGTAGCCGATGCGCGCCTCCGGCATCGCCGACAGGTCCAGCACCGGCGACATCAGCGTCGTCTTCCCGCCGTCCACGTCGAACGCCCCGTCCCCGTTCCCGGCCGCGGCCCCCGTCACCCAGCACATCGTCCCCGGCGGCGGCGTGTGGTCTTCACCGGGCTGCGCCACCGTCGGCTGCGGAACGGCGCGCTCCCACTGCCCCGTGGTCGCCGTGTCGGGCGACCCGGGGTCCCCCACCGTCCACCCGCTCGGCGACTCCATCGCGTCGCTCAGCGCCACATCCGTCCCCGTGCGCACCTCCGCGGCGTACAACTCCGCCGGCGCATCGGTCGGGGACGTGAACTCCAGCCCGTCCGCGTTCGACGCCGCGACGTAGTACTCGATCCTCGAGAAGCACGGCGCCGGCGGCAGCGTCCCGCGGAACCGCCCGTCCCCAAGCGCCACCATCGGCCGCGTCTGCCACGCCCCGCCGTCAACCCGCGCCACCAGCCGCACGCTCGAGCCGTCCAGCTCGCTGCCGTACACCGACGTCCGCACGATCACCTCCGCGGGACGCCGCGGCGGCACGGCCTCCGGCCGCCCCTCCGGGAACGTCAGCCCCACGAAGTTGATGTTCGGCCGGACCACGATCAGCCCGTTCTCCATGTCGCTGATCACCACCGTGCCGCTCGGGAAGAACGGGAAGTTCCCCCACACCCCGTTGAACCCGGCGTTGTCGTTCGCCGGGAACGTGTCGATCCAGGCCACCTCCTGAAGGTTCACCGGGTCCGCCGCCGAGAAGATCCGCAGCCCCGAGCGGTAGTTCCCCGCGAAGATCAGGTCGCCCTTGACGTACAGGTTGTGGTCCACCGACGGCAGCCCGTTGGTGAACGTCCCCACCAGCGTCGGGCTGGTCAGGTCCTCGATGTTGAAGATGTACGTCGTCGTCGTCGGCCTCGTCGCCGGCTCGTCCAGTTCGTCGTTGACGTACAGGAACCGCTTGTCCTCCGACACCCACCCCTGGTGGCAGAACCGCACGCCCCCGTACCGGTTCTGCCCGATCGTGTGCATGTTGCTCTTGTCGGTGACGTCCACGATGTCCAGCCCGCCCCCGGCGGTGTAGCCGATCGCCGGCCCGCCCGTGAAACAGAACGCGATCTCCCTCCCCGCGTACGGCCCCTCGGTGTACGTCACCACCTGCGCCTCGTGGACGTACCGCTCCGTCCACGCCCCGACGATCGTCGGGTTCGCCGGGTTCGCCGTGCTCACCGCCGTCAGGCCCCCGTTGTTGATGTTCGTCCCGCACAGGTACAGGTAGCCCGAGTCCGGGTTCGCCACGATCGTGTGCGTGGACGTGTGCCCCGCCTGCATCCGGTTCTGCACGAACTGCACGCGGTTGGACGTCCCGTCGATGTTCGACAGATCCACGACCTGGATCCCCGCCCCGCCCTCGCTCACCAGGTACGCGTACGTCCCCACCACGACGTTGTCGTGCCACAGGCTCTCCGGCCCCGCGACGTACCCGACGATCTCCGGCTGCGTCGGGTCCGTCACCTCGACGAACGCCGTCCCGTCCTCCAGCCCGATGATCGCGTACTCGCGCCCCGACGGCGACACATACCCCCAGATGTCCGCCGCGCTCGACTGCCCCGCGCCCCCCGGAAACTGGTTCAGCGGGATCCACGACTGCAACTCGATCCCCTGCGCCTCGAACACCCCGCGCAGGTTCCCCCCTTGCAGAATCGGCCCGTGGAACGGCGGCATCCTGTCCGCCAACTTCCGCCAGTCCTCGTCACCGAGCGCGGCCGAGACAAGCAACCCCGCTCCCGCCAGCGCGATGAGACGGGCGCAATGAGACAGCGGACGCGCACGATGCATCGGGTCCATTCTGGCCTCCAGGCGCCGGCGACCCCGGCGATTGGCAAAACTCGGACAAAGTCCAGTGTAATCTGCCCCGCCGCGAACACAACTCCGCCCCTCCGGCGTACGGCAAGTCTGGCAGGTTTCCATCCGGGTGGTACACTCGCTCAGGGGCGGCTTCTCCAAGGACAGCACAGATGCGGCGAGCGCTGACGGCAGTCCTGACAGCAGCGGCGATCCTCGCGGTCGTTCCGGCTCCCGCCCCGGCCCGCGCGGCGGCAGCGCACGCCGGCCCCCTCTTCCTCATCGACGACACCCGCCTCCCCAACGTCCGCGTCTCCTGGCCCCTCGCCGACGGCGGCACGGCCACCATCGAGGGCAAACGCGGCTACCTCGCCCCCAAGGACCGCACGCCCCTGGGCCGCAATCTCTCCGCTTACGTCGCCATGGGCGGCACGCGCCTCGAGGTCGGCGCTTCGGATCCCAAGGGCGCCATCGTCCGCGTCGGCTTCTACAAGATCGACGGCTCCCAGTGGCTCTTCGAAGACATCGCCGAAGGCGGCGCGGTGACCATCACCCTCAGCGGTGTGAAGTTCCAGCGCCCCGCGGCCGCGCGACCCGCCTCCCTCGTCCACCACGCCAAGTTCGACGACCCCAACTCCGTCCTCGGCTGCACCTCCTCCAGCGCCGCCGCGGCCCGCGACAGCATCATCGACCTCTACAACACCGCCGACCCCGCCGACACCCTCAACGGCCGCATCACCCCCCGCAACGGCCGCCTCGGCATCCTCCGCGCCGAAGCCGGCGCCGGCGGCTCCACCACCTTCACCACCGAGCCCGACGGCTCCATCACCATGACCTGCGTCATCCCCTATGCCCTCTTCAAACACCCCGACGACCCCTGGCTCCGCAGCGGCCCCGGCGATTTCGTCGAGCCGTTCCACTTCCACGTCGAGTTCGAGGTTCTCCCCACCGACACGGAAGACAAGGCCGCCCGATAACACCGGCCTCGTACACCATCGCAACCGATCATGCGGGCGCCGCCCCACCGGTTCGCCCGCCTCTGCGACGGCGCCGCCGCGATCCCGCCCCCCGAACACCGATATCACCCGAGCGCCGCCGACGGCGCGCAAGCGGAGCCTCCGGGTGAGTCCCTACGCCCCACACGCGACGATCGCCCAGCCACAGCGAGGGCGGCGGCTGAGCCTCTGGGGATGGCTGCGCCCACGCCCCCCCGAGCCAGTCGCCACGCTCGAGCAGCGCGGCCGCGCCCGGATCCAGGTCCGCGCCGGCGCGACGATCGTCGAAGTGGACGCCATGGGGAACCCCGGCCGGTCGTGGGCCGTCGAAGTGCTCAACATCAGCCGCGACGGCGCCGCCGTCGCGACGCCCATCTTCCTGGCCCCGGGCTCGCCGATCATGCTCCACTTCCCGGCCACCAAGACGGGGCCGGCGCGGCACATCATGGCGCACATCGTCCACATCCGGCGCCTCAACGAACTGGACTACCTCGCCGGCCTGAAGTTCGAAACGTACACCGAGCGGGCCGCGCAGCGGGCGCGGCGGGCCGGCCAATGGAACTGATCCCAGACCAACGCACGGGGAGAACACGGAATGACCAGGCCACAAGGGAGCGGTGACGACGGGCGCATCGAACGGCGCAAGGCCGGACGCCTGCGCTGCTCCGACCTCCAGTGTTCGCTCGGCGAAGTCACCGACCTCTGCGCCAGCGGCATGCGCGTCCGCGCCGGCAAGCCCGTCGCCCTCGGCCGCAACAGCCAGGTCACGCTCTCGGTCGATGAACTGACCCTCACCCTCAAGGCCCGCATCGCCTGGTCGCGCCAGACCGGCCGCAAGACCTTCGAGGCCGGCCTTGAGTTCGTTGACCTCGACGGCGAGCAGCGCAAGACCCTCGCCGAGATCGCGCGTCTCTCCAGCGCGGCCTTCGCGGCCATGTTCTACACCAACGCCGCCTGACCTCACCGCGCCGGCAGCAGCCGCGCCCGCCACGCCGCCCCATCCTGCGGCCGCCCCGCGGCATCGAAGAACCGCTCCACGTCGGCCGCCAGGTCCTCGCAAGCCGCGAGCATCCACACCCCGTCCCCCGCTCCCGCGGCAACCGCAGTCTCCGCCGCGTGCACCAGCAGCCGCTCGGCCTCGGCCGCCTCGCCCGCGTCCCACTCGATCAGCGCCCGAAGATGACCCGCGGCGACCACCATCGCCGCCCCCGCCGGCTCCGGCAGCGCCGCGATCTTCGCCGCGGCCTCATCCAGCGCCGACCTCGCCTCATCCAGCCGGCCGCGCCGCCGCAGAATGTCGGCGAGCGTCAGACCCCAGCGCACGGCCTCGGCCGGCGCCGGCCCGCGCGGGACCCAGCCGACC
>CALAFV010000533.1 GCA_937891445.1 uncultured Phycisphaerales bacterium
GCGACGCGTGCACGTCGTGCCCGAGCCAGCGGAACAGGTCGGTGTTCTCGAAGGCGATCGGTTTGGCCACCGCGCCCTGGAGCGCCAGCGGCGCCTCGCGGCCGATGGCGATCGCGGCCTGCGGCTCCGGCGTTCCCGATTCGCCCTTGCCGTAGCCGCAGCACTCCGCGTCGATGTACCGACCCAGCCAGCCGTGGCCGGTGGCGCTGGTGTCGGCGGTGTGCCAGATGTCCATGGACTTGAAGTGCGAGCGGTTGGGGTTGGGGTACCCCACGCCCTGGACGATCGCCAGCAGCCCGTCCTCGTGCAGTTCCTTGAGGCCGCGCATCGCCGGGTGCAGGCCGATGCCGTCGGAGCCCGGGCCGCCGAGGCGCAGGACTTTGTCCTGCGGGATGGCGATCGAGGTGCGGGCCTTGTAGTACGCGGCCTGGCCGAAGGGGATGACGGTGTTGAGCCCGTCGTTCCCGCCGCTGAGTTGGATGACCACGAGAATGTGGTCCTCGGGCGTTCCCGGGATCGACGAGCACCCCGGCGCCGGCATCGGCAGGCCGAAGGCCGAGCGCTCGAGGAACGCCGGGATCGTCGCCGCGGCCGAGGCGAGGGTCAGCCCCGCGCCGAGGAACTCGCGCCGCGTGAAGGCCGTCGTCTTGAAGTTCGTGTCGGAGGTGGTCATGCGCAACTCCGGGGCGTGGGGGCGGCGGTGGGGGCTAGCACAACTGGTACTCGGGCGCGGCGGTGAGCAGCAGCAGCACCGCCGTGATGACGTCGGCGTCGATCCGCCCGCCCAGCGAGCGGACGTACGACAGCAGTTCCTGGCGCAGGCCGCTCCCTTCCGGGACGTCCACGGCCAGCGCAAAGCGGAGGATGTACCCGACGATCCGCTCCGGGTCGCTCATCGCGGCCGGGTCGGCCCGCGCCAGTTCCGCCAGCAGCGGCGTCGGGTCGTAGCGCTGCTCGCTGGCCAGGGCGTCGTACCCGGAGGGCTTGCGCCCGGTGAGCAGGAAGCAGAGCGTGTTCTGGCGGACGAACATCGTGGAGGTGTTGATCCACGACCGCCCGCCGGCCCATCCGGCGACGCTCGGCGGGAAGAACAGGTTCTGCCCCATCAGCGCCAGCGCATCGTTGAGCACGCTCAGGTCGCGCACCGGCGTGTTCAGCGAGCGCACCGCGCCGACGACCAGTTCGACGGGCGACTTGATCTGCCCCCCGACGACCGCCGGGTCGTAGAAGTGCTCGGAGAGCAGCAGCCGCCGCAGCACGGGCTTGAGGTTGTAGCGGGACGAGAGAAGCGTCGCGGCCAGGTCGCGCACGACGGATTTGGCGACGCGGTCGCGCTGCTCGTCACCGGTCGGGTAGTCCATCACCAGCGCGCGGTACAACTTGGAGACGATGAACGGCGCGCACCGCTTGTGCTCGAGGATCGCCCTGACGAAGTCGTCGCCGTCCAGACGCCCGCTCTTGCCGAGGATCGTCTTGACGCCGTCGTCGTGGTTCCGCTCCTGGAAGACGAACTCGTCGTCCTCGAACGTGTACCCCGTCAGCGCCCGCGCCCCCTCCTTGATGTCCTTCTCGGTGTAGTTGCCGACGCCGAGGCTGAACAGTTCCATCAACTCGCGGGCGAGGTTCTCGTTGGGCCGCCCGCGGCGGGAGTCGTTGTTGTCCAGGTACGCCAGCATCGCCGGGTCGCGGATGATCTGGAAGAGCAGGTCGCCGAAGTTCCCGCACGCGTGGCGCCGGAACATCGCGTTCTGCTTGAACATGTGGTACGAGTTCTCGATCGTGCGGTAACTGGTCGCGAAGTGGCCGTGCCAGAAGAGCGTCATCTTCTCTTCCAGCGGCCGCGGCGTCTCGATCATCCGCTTGAGCCACCAGTGCTGGATCCGGCGCATCTGCTGGCGGTCGTCGCGCTCCATCTCCTGCCGCCGGGCGCGGAGGCGCGCCAGCGTCTCCTCGTCGCTGGCCCGGCGCGCCTGCGCGGCCATGAGCCGCTCCTGAGCGGTGGGGGGGCGGATGATGTTGCGGTCGAACGCGTCCAGCGAGACCGGCTCATACGGCACGGACTCGTAGTTGAGCAGGTGATCGACGGCCTTCTCCGGGCCCCATGATGCCAGCGTCTGGATCTGCTCCGGCGTCCCGCCGAACCCCGCGCGCCACAGCAGGTGCCGCGCCTGCTCGAACCCGAACCGGTTGGGCTTGATCGGCCGGAGCGAGTCACTGATGTCGCGGGCCCGCGTCCGGGGCGTGGCGGCGGCAGTGGGGGAGGCGGGGGGGGCCATCGC
>CALAFV010000534.1 GCA_937891445.1 uncultured Phycisphaerales bacterium
TCGCCAACCGCCGTCGGCCGCGGCAGAGCGCCCGCCGGCGCCGAGCCGGCGACCGCGCTCACCCGGCCCACACGACCCGCACCGCCGTCGTGCTGCTGCGGGACGCTCGGCGTCCCGACCACCGCCGTCGTCTCTTCGCCCGCGCCGCCCGACCTCTCCGCGGTCTCGGACGAAGGCGCCGTCGTGCTCGGCCGCGGCGTCCACCCGCGCGACATCCGCACCAGCCGCGGACCCGACGGCGTCGACACCACCGCCCATCCGCCCGTGTTCAACGGGCTCGATGACGGAACCTCAATTGCCTTGGACCCACCCCCGGTCTGGGCCGGCGCATCCTGCGCCAAAGCGTTTCCGCCCCAGGGCAAACCCGTCAACAGCGCTGTCGCCAGCGCGACCCGTGAACAAAGGGCTGACAACGTCATTCACGAACTCCCTTGGGCCGAGCCTCTGCGCCCACGACACCTTCGGCGGGCAAAACCCCGCACCTTACGGAGCCTGCGTCGAGCACATCGCTTTCCCAGTTCAACACACATCACCGGGGGTACAGTCGCTGGCCTCGACAAATCTCCCGGAAGCGTCGTAGGTGGCACACTCGCCCTGAGTTACTCGGTCCCGGCACTCGCACACTCCTTGTGCGACGTTTCCTTCCGGCCGGGGTCCGTACATAGGTCCGGTAATCTACCAAGCCGGTGCGGCCTCCGCAAGCGAGGTCCGCGGCACGCCCGCGAGCCCCAAACGCCGCGCAGCACACCGCACGCGCCACGCACATAACTCCGTGTGTTAGGTACACTTGCCGCGACCTGGTCGCGCGCCCGGAGTCGCCCGTCATGCTCGCCGCCGGCGGCGGCATCGGGCCTCTCATGAGCAGCCGTTCACCGGCCCGCTCACGGGATGATTCGATACACCGTCCATCGGCGGCGAGTTCCCCGGTTCCGCAAAAACACCCGGGCCCCCGCGTGAATGCCCCGCAAACCCACTTTTTTCAGGGGGTTAGCAAGCGGTTACTTGCGCCGAACAATCACGCAAGCCAAGCGCACCAAGCGTCGCGCACACTAACCTCTTCTATACGTCTACACGCGATCGCCAGGACGCACCGGCCGGATCACGCGCAGCGCCCGCTGCCCGCGGAACTGCCCCACGTGCGCCAGGTGCGTCTTGCGCCCCTCCACGCACAGCACAACCGGCTCCGCGGCGCTCTTCTCCGTCACGACCACATCCCCAACCGCCAGCCCCATCAGATCGCGCAGCGTGATCGTCGTTTCCGCCATCAGCCCCGTCACCGTCAGCCCGGCGCCCGCGAGGCTCGACGCGATCTTCTCGCGCAGCAGCGGCGACTTCTCCGCCTTCGCCACGCTGAACCAGTTCTGCTCCGCCAGTTCCTCCATCACCGGCTCGATGACGGTGTACGGAATGCACAGATTCATGGTCCCCGCTCGCGCCGCCATCTTCAACTCGAACCCGATGACTACAACCACCTCGTTCGGCGGCACGATCTGCACCAGTTGCGGGTTGCTCTCCGTCGCCGTGATCGAGAACTCCAGCGGCTTGACCGTCGCCCACGCCTCCGCCAGCGCCGTCAGCCCACGCGCCGTCACCTTCCCGATCAACCGCGTCTCGATCAGCGTCATCGGACGCTGCGGGATGAACAGTTCCTGGTTCGTCCCCCCCAGCAGCCGGTCGATGATCGGGTAGATGATCAGGGGCGAGATCTCCAGGCACATCTGCCCCTGCAGCGGCCTGGCCTCGATCAGGTTGAAACTCGTCGGGTTCGGCAGCGCGCTGATGAACTCCGCGTAGGTCATCTGCTCGCACGTCGCGACCTTCACCTCGACGATCGTGCGCAGGAAGCCGCTGACCGCCGCCCCGAAGTTCCTTGCAAACCCCTCGTGCAGCGCCTGCAGCGCCCGCATCTGGTCCTTCGACACGCGCTCCGGCCGCTTGAAGTCGTACGGCCGAACCTCCACGTGCTCCAGGTCCCGCCGGTGCCGGCTGAACACCTGCACCGGGTCCACCTCCTCCCGGACCTCCCCCGAATCCACCGCCGCAAGCAGGGCGTCAATCTCGCTCTGATCAAGAACGTCCGCCATTCGGCCTCACCTCACCCCCCCTCCTCCGTTTCCCTCGTCCTCTATCGGACCGACCCCCACGACCCCTTGCAGAGCAGCAGCCAAGGGTGCGAAGAGGACACAAAGGATGCAGAGACTGAGGACTAAGGACTGAGGACAGTTGGTGGTGGGTTTGGGGGCTTTCTTTGCTGCTTTGGTGCTTTGCTGGTTTGCTGC
>CALAFV010000535.1 GCA_937891445.1 uncultured Phycisphaerales bacterium
GCGAGCCGACCTCCGTCGGCGGGATCACGATCCTCACCGACCCGGTCTTCTCCGACCGCGTGGGGCTCACCGTCGGCCCGCTGACCTTCGGGATTCAGCGCCTCGCGCCGGTGCCGTATCACCACACCGCGCTGCCGCCCATCGACGTCATCCTGCTGACGCACGCCCACTTCGATCACTTCGACCGCCCGACGCTCAAGCGCCTCGCATCGGAGCGCACGACGGTGGTCACAGCGCGCTCGACGGGGCGGCTGGTGCCGCGAGGCTTCGGGCGTGTGATCGAACTCGACTGGTTCGAAGAAGTCTCGATCGGCGGCGTGCGGATCGCCGCGGTCCGCCCGGAGCACTGGGGCGCCCGCATGGGCTACGACCGCTTCCGCGGGTTCAACAGTTACCTCGTGCACACCGACGCCGTGCCCGGCGTCAGCGGCAGCGGCGTCAAGGTCCTCTTCGGCGGCGACACGGCCAAGACCGATGCGTTCTCGGGGTTGGGCCCGATTGACCTGGCGGTGATGGGGATCGGCTCTTACGAGCCGTGGGAGCACAAGCACGCCAACCCCGAGCAGGTCTGGGAGATGTTCCAGTCGTTCTCGGGCGAGCGTCTGCTCCCGATGCACCACTCGACGTTCAGGCTCGGTGAGGAGCAGGTGGACGAGCCGATGCGCCGCCTCCTCGCGGCGGCGGGCGACCAGGCCCACCGCATCGTCGGCAGCGAGATGGGGCAGGTGTGGCTGTACGACGTGCCCGCCTCGGCGCTCCCGCCGGCGACCGGCATGGCGCGCCGCCTGGCCGCCCAGCACGCGGCCCGGCTGCCGGCAACTCCGGCCTGAGTCGCGGGCTTTTTACAGCAGCGGGCCCATCAGCCGCACCGTGTTCTCGGCAAATCGCGTCAGGGCGGGACGCTTGCGCCATTCCTGCGGCGAAAGTTCGATCGAGGCATCGAGATAACCCGTCTGCATGAAGCGGACGACGCTGGAGAAGTCGTCGTCGTAGATGAACATGGTCACCTCGAAGTTGAGGTAGAAACTCCGCGCGTCGAGGTTCGCCGATCCCACGATGGCGATGCGCCGGTCCACCGTGAGCGTCTTGGCGTGCAGCAAACCGTGGCGGTACAGCGCGACGCGCACGCCCGCGTCGAGGAAGTCCTGCAGGTGCGACCGGCTGGCCAGCGCGACCAGCGGCGAGTCGTTGCGCGCGGGGACGATGATCGTGACTTCGACCCCTCGCATGGCCGCGGAGATCAGCGCCGCCTTCGTCGCCTCGTCGGGGACGAAGTACGGGGAAGTCATGATCAGTTCCTCCTGCGCGGCGTAGATCGCGGTGAGTATCGCCTGCTGGATACCCCCGGCGGGCCCCCCCGGCGAAGCCGCGGCGGTCCCCGGCCCCGAAGGCACCACCTGCACGACCGATTCGGTGTGCGCCGGCCGGCCCAGGTCGGGGAGGTAGGCCTCCAGGTCGGCCATGTTCTCGCCCGCGTCCAGTTGCCAGTCCATGAGGAAGACGACGCCCAGCGCCTGCGCCGCCGGCCCTTCGATCCGCAGCGACGCGTCGATCCACGGCCCCGTGCGGATGCGACGGTTGGAGCGGAACGTCGAGTCGTTGATGTTCTGGCTGCCGGAGTACGCGATGCGCCCGTCGATGACGGTGAGTTTGCGGTGGTTGCGCAGGTCCAGCCGGTAGAACGGCAGCCGCAGCAGGCTCACGGGCAGCGCGGGCACAACCTGCACGCCGCGGGCCCGCAGCCGCGCCGCCATGGCGCTGCGAAGGAACGGCCGCGAGCCAACGGCGTCCACGAGCACGCGGCACTGCACGCCCCGCCCCGCGGCCCGCACCAGCGCCTCGCCCACGGCGACGCCCATCCCGCCGCGCATCCACAGGTAATAGAGCATGTGGACGTGCGACTTCGCGTTGTCGATGTCGCGGATGATGTGCTCGAGGGTGGCCTCCGCGTCGGTCATCAGCGTGAGCCTGTTGCCCTTCAGCGGCGGGAAGCCGCCGACGGCGAAGGCGATGTTGGCCACCTGGTCGTAGCGCTCCAGCGGCTGGTCCATCCCCTCGCTGCGGTGCTGCCACAGCGCCACCGCCTTGCGGTCCATGCCCGCGGTAAGTTCCTCGAACCGGCGCACGCGCCGCCGCCCCAGCCGGTTCTCGCCCACCAGCAGGTACACGAGGATGCCGAGGATCGGCACCCACACGACCACCAGCACCCATGCCAGCGCGACCGGGACCGGCCGGCGGATCATGATGATGCGCAGCACCAGGGCGACGCGGATCGCCCACTCAACCAGCAAGAGCGACACCGCCACCCAGTTCGAACCCACGTGCGCTCCAGGCGGGCCGGGCTTCGCTCATCGCGCGGACCCGGGTGGATGATGCGCCGCGCCCCGCGGCTTGGCAAGCAGGCTGCCGGAGGCGGCGCTCACGCGGAATCGCGCCGGCGGCGGTTACCGGCCCCGGTACTCCGGCGGCACATCCCCGTGCTCGGCGCGGATGACCGACCGGATGCCGCCCCGCCCCCGCCAGGATGTGATGACCTGGAGCCACACCGGCTTGAGCAGCGCGACCAGGTCGTTGCGGATGCGATCGGTCACCGCCTCGTAGAAGATCCCCTCGGTGCGGAACGACTGGTAGTAGAGTTTGAGGCTCTTGAGTTCGACGCACCCGCCCGGCTGACCCGGCGGGGCCGGCCGGTAGCGCAGCGTGATCGTGCCGAAATCCGGGTGGCCGGTCTTGGGGCACAGCGACGTGAACTCTTCGTTCACGTGCTCGATCGTGATCGGCTCGGCGGCCGGAGTCGGGAAGGTCTCAAGGAGGGAGGCGTCGGGCATGGGTGTCTCGGATGCAGGGTGGCCCGCCGCTCCGCGGCGGTTCGGGCGTGCTGGCCACCCTCAACGGGCTGTACCCGGAACCCTATCCCCCGTACCGCGTCAGCAGTTCCAGGATCTGCGGCTGGTTGCGGTTCAGTTGCAGCGACCGGCGAAGCGCGGCCAGGCCCCTGGTGCGGGCCTCGGCGTTGCGCTGGTCGGACCAGACCCACTCGCAGAGATAGCACACGCCGACGCCGTTGAGCGCCGGGTAATACTCCGGGTCGATCTCCAGGGCCTTCTGGAATGACGCCAGCGCGGCGTCATACTGCGAATCGTCATAGGCCCCGAGTTTGAACTGCGCGTAGCCAAGCCGCTCGTACGCCGCCGCCGACGGCTCCGTGCGGACGAGTTGCTCGAGCGTGTTGCGCATCTCGTCGTAGCGCTGGAGCCGCCCGAGGCTCTCGGCGAGGTTCATCAGCAGCGGCGTGTTGAGTTCCATCAACTCCGCCGCCTGCTGGTACTCCTTGACCGCCTCGGCGTGCCGCCCCATCGCGGAGTAGATCGCGCCGAGGTTGAACCGCGCCGGGCCGTCCTTGGGGTCCAGTTCCACGGCCTTGAGGCCGTACGTCAGCGCCTGGTTGTTCTCGTCGAGTTGGTAGTAGGCCGTCGAGAGGCTCAGGTTGGCCATGAAGTCGTTGGGTTTGACGGCCAGCGCCCGCAGGTAGGCCTGGATCGCCTCGGTGATGCGGTCCAGCAGATGCAGCATCAGGCCGTGGTAGTACTGGGCGTCGAAGTTGGCCGGCTCGATGGCGGCGGCCTGGCCGTAGGCCTGCTCGGCCTTCACGTAGTCGCCGTCCATCCGGTAGATGTCGCCGATGCCCATGTGGGCCGTGGTCAGCCGCGGATTGACCTGAATGGCCCGGGCGAACTCCGCCAGCGCCCGCTCCTTGTCCCCGGCCCGAAGGGCGGCCTCGGCGGCGGCGACGTGGTTGCGCCCGCCCAGGTTCATCTCCGCGGCCCGCTCAGCCGCCTCCGCGGCGGCGATGGACCCTCCCGCGCGGTCGATCCCTCCGCACCCCGCGAGCCCACCCGCGACCCCCGCCGCCAGCAGGAGCATCGTCGCTGCTCGGCGCGCGGGGCCACCCCGCAGACCCGCCTTGGGCGAATGGACCGACCGGTCTTCGTGCTGCATGCTCGCTCACCCCTCGGCGGCCGTCTGCCAGACCCCGCCGGCCGCCGGTCTCTCAGCCGTCCCCCGGGGCATGAGGATACGGCATCCAAGCGGCCCACGTGGCCGCGCCATGTGCCCTCTTTAAGCCGGTGAAGCCCGCCGTGTTCGCTCTCCCGCCGTTCTCCCGGCCTTCGCCGGCTCGAGCAGGCCGCGGAGCCGGCGCAGATTCAGCGCATCCAGCGGCGTTCCGGCGGGCGTCGTCCCCTTGGGCGTCTCCATGATCTTCGGCCTGCTAGCCAGCCGCGGGTGCCGGACGACCGCGCGGAAGCCCTCGCGGCCGATGCGGCCCTTCCCGATGTGCTCGTGCCGGTCCAGCCGGCTCCCGCAGGCGCCCTTGGAGTCGTTGAGGTGCACCACGTGCACATGGTCCAGCCCGCAGGAGGCATCGAGGGCGTCGAGCACCGCCGCCGCGAGGCTCTCGCCGGCCATGTCGTAGCCGGCGGCATGGGCGTGGCAGGTGTCGAAGCAGAACCCGATGCGGTCCGCCGCGCCGGTGCGGTCGATGATCATGGCCCGCAGCCGCGCCAGTTCCTCGAACGCACGGCCGATCGTTGAGCCGCCCCCCGCGGTGTTCTCGAGGCAGGAGATGACCGGGTACCCGGCCGTGCGCCGGAAGAGTTCGGCATACGCCGCGGCGATCCGCTCCAGCCCGGCGTCGAGGCTGCTGGTTGTGTACGCGCCGGGATGGTGCACAAGAAAGCGGATCCCCAGGCGGCTGCACCGCTCGATCTCCTCGGTCATCAGGTCGATCGACTGCCGCCACAGGCCATCATCGGGCGCCGCAAGGTTGATCAGGTACGACGCGTGCGAGACGGCGCGCTCCGGCCCCCACCCGAGGCGGCCCATCTCCGACTTCCACTCCTCGACCACGCTCTCCTTCAGCGGCGGGGCCTTCCACTGCTGCTGGTTCTTCGTAAAGACCTGCACGCAGTCCAGCCCGAGAGACTCCGCCTCGCGCAGGGCGTTGGACATGGAGCCGGCGATCGACAGATGAGAACCGAACACGGGAGGCGAGTGTAGGGCGCGCGGCCGTACGATTGCCGCATGGCTGACCTCTCCGATCGGATCGCAGTAATCACGGGCGCCTCCGCCGGCATCGGCGAGGCGGTGGCCCGCGACTTCGCCCGCCTGGGCTGCCGCCTCGTGCTCAACGCGCGTCGCGAAGACCGCCTCCTGGCGCTGGCCCGCGAACTGGGCGAAGGCCGCGCGGCGGCCGTCGCCGGCGACGCCGCCGAGGAGGCCACCATCACCCGCATGCTCGACACCGCCCGCGAGCGATTCGGTCGCGAGGCCGACCTCGTCGTCGTCAACGCCGGTCGCGGCCTGCGCGGGAGCGTGTACGACTCCGACCCGTCGAAGTGGGAGGACATCTTCCGCGTGAACCTGCTGGCCGCGGCGCGGCTGATGCGGGCGGCGGCGGAACGCATGGCCGGCCCGGTGCCCGTCGTGCCGGGCCCGCCCCGCCCC
>CALAFV010000536.1 GCA_937891445.1 uncultured Phycisphaerales bacterium
ACTGCCGCTTTGCGGATGGGCGTGGCGCGGCCGTCGTGATTTCGGATCAGGCGGGGCGGTGGAACCGGTCACTGATGCTCGTTGGGCCTGGGGGGCGGATCCGCGTGTACGACGATGGGTTCGAGTGGGTGGCGCCGGATGGCGCGCGGGTCGATGCCTCGCGCGCTCTCGGGGCCTCGCGGGCTTCGGACGCCGTCGGCTCCGCTGCGGGCGGGGCCGCGCCGGGGCGCAGCGCGGCGGTGATCGCCGAGGCGCTGGAGCGGTACCTTGGCGGGCGCGAGGGGACGGTGCCGCCGCTGGACAGCGGGCGGGTGCTGGCGATGGCGGGGGCGGCGCTGCTCAGCGCGCGGACCGGGGAGGGGGAGTCGCCGGCGACGATCGCGCGGATGGCGTCGCTGGCGGGGTGAGTTTGTCCACAACGTAAGGGCAGGTGGGACAAGCACTTGAGCACAGGTGCCGAGAACTGGCACTTGCCTGTTGCGTGTTTGTTCGGTTTTGGTATGCTGACTCCGAACGTTCACCGATCGGAGGGCTGTCCATGTCCCGGCTCATCGTGCTGTCCCTGGCTGTCCTGCTTGCGGGCCTGTGCGGCGGGTGCGTCTCGACGCCGCCGGAGGTGATCAAACTGCACGCGAAGCAGGCGATGCTCCTGAACGAACTGGAGCGTTCGCACCTGGCGCTGCTGGAGGCGTACATCGAGGAGAAACTTTCGAGTTTCGAGCGGTTCTACTTCGAGACATACGGCCCCCGCTACCGGGCGAACTGGCTTGCGGCATTCGAGCAGCAGCACGGGCGGCCGTATGACGAGGAACGCGACTTCCCGCTGCTGTACAACGACCTGGTCGCCGAGTACCAGGAGCGGATCGAGCCGATCCAGAGTCTGCGGCGGGAACTCACGGCGGCGGTGCGCGCCGCGTACGCGGACATGGCGGTGGCGCACAGCGTCACGGGCGACTGGATCGAGTCGGTGCAGAGCCTCAGCGGGTCGCAGCGGCGCACCGCGGACACGGTGCTGGGAGCGGTCAACCCATCGCTGAGCGTTGAGGCGATCGACGAGCAGATCGATCGGCTGCGCCGGCTTCTGGACGGCAAGGAGGAGTGAGCGCCATGGCGAAGAAGAGCAGCGTGGGGCAGGCGGCGTCGCAGGTCACGCGGCAGGAACTGGCGACGCAGTTGGCGGCGGCGACGCGGTTGTCGGTGGCGGACATCGAAGACCTGTTCCCCCGGCAGGCGGACCAGGCGGCGCTGCTGGAGTTGGTCAACGTCGTGAAAAGTGCCGCGAGCGAGAACGCGGCCAAGGCGGCGATCACGTCGCGGATCGACGACTTCGCCAGGGTGCTGGTGAAGATCGTTAAGCACGTTGTCGTGTAGCGCATGCGGGCGGCCGCCGCGCGGCGAGCGGGTCCGCGCGGCGCAACCCGCTACCCCCTCGTGATGTATTCCTCGAGGACGGTGATCGTCTGCATGAGCGACTCGGTCTCGAAGGCGTTGAGGTCGCCGATGGAGATCAGGCCGACGAGCCGGCCGTCGTCGAGCACGGGGATGTGGCGGATGCGGCGGTGGCGCATGAGGTTCTTGAGTTCCGCCAGCGGGGTGCGTCGGGTGCAGTAGACCACGTGGGGGGTCATGACGTCGCCGACGCGGGTGGTGCGAGGGTCTCGCTCGGCGGCGACGACCCGCATCAGCACGTCGCGCTCGGTGAACATGCCGACGACCTGTCGCAGCCCGCCGCCTGCTCCGTCGCCGCCCCGCTCGTCCACGACGACCAGCGCCCCGATCCGCCGCAGGTTCATCTCTCGCGCGGCCTCGAGAACCGTGTTCTCCGGCCGGATAGTGACGACCTCGAACCCCTTCAGACGCAGGACCTCCGTGGCGGTGGACATTCGGCGGCTCCTTGCTCGGGTTGTCGATGGTCCACTATGCGCCGTTGGCGAGCGGCGTTCAAGGGGGTTGCGGCGGATTCACACGGTGGGCGGCGCGATGAGGGTTCCGCGCGTCCAGCGGGCGCACGATCGCCGCGGGGCGAGATGTGGCTGCTTTCATCCCGCGAGCGGGGTCACTCCCACCGCGTGACGTGCCAGGTCTTCTTGCCGCGGCGCAGCGCGATGATGCGGCCATGGAGAAGGTCGGCCGTGGTGAGGCGGGCGTCGGGCGCGGCTTTGCGGCCGTTGATGGAGATGGCGCCCTCCGAGAGATACTGCCGCGCCTGGCTCTTGCTCTGGGCGATGCTCGTCTGCGGGAGCAGTTCGACCAGCGACAGTCCCTCGCCCTCGAGTGCCGAGCGCGGGTGCGACGAACTGGGCGCGGCGGCGAGGACCTCGTCGAGCGTCCGCTCGGGGAGCGAGGCCAGGTCGCCGGAGAAGAGCGCCTTGGCCGCGGCCTCGGCGGCCTCACGCTCGGTGCGGCCGTGGACCAGGTCGGTGACCTCGTTGGCCAGCACGCGGTGGGCTTCGCGGGCGCCGGGGTTGGCGGCGTGGCGGGCCTCCAGGTCCTCGATCTGCTCGTGGGGGAGGAGCGTGAAGATGCGGAGGTACCGCGGCACGTCCGCGTCGGCGGTGTTGAGCCAGAACTGGTGGAAGGCGTACGGGCTGGTGCGCTCGGCCGTGAGCCAGATCGCGCCGGCCTCCGTCTTGCCGAACTTGCCGCCGTCGGCCTTGGTGACCAGGGGGGCGGTGAGGCCGAAGACCACGTCTTCGTGTGCGGCCTGCGGGTCGGCGGCGGGGCCGGCCTCGGCCGCGCGGAGGCGGCGGATGAGGTCGATGCCGGCGACGATGTTGCCCCACTGGTCGCTGCCGCCCATCTGGAGCGTGACGCCGTGGTTGCGGTAGAGGTGGGCGAAGTCGTAGGCCTGGAGGATCATGTAACTGAACTCGGTGTAACTGATCCCCTGGTCGCGGCCGTGGAGTCGCTCGCGGACGGACTCCTTCTGGATCATCATGTTGCCCGAGAAGGGCTTGCCGACGTCGCGCAGGACCTGGAGGAAGCCGAGTTTGCCGAGCCAGTCGAGGTTGTTGAGGATGACGGCGCGGTTGGAGAGGCCTTCGGAGAAGTCGAGGATGCGGCCGAAGATCCGCATCTGGCTCTCGACGTTGGCCCGGACGCGCTCCTCGGTCTGGAGTTCACGCTCGGCGGACTTGCCGGAGGGATCGCCGATGAGCCCGGTGCCGCCGCCGGCGACGACGACGGGCATGTGCCCGGCGAGTTGGAGGCGTCGCAGGAGGATGATCGGCACGAGGTTGCCGATGGTCAGCGAGTCGCTGGTGGGGTCGAAGCCGACGTAGCCGCGGCGGGGGGAACGTGCCGGATCGGCCAGGTGCGCGCGGAGGGCCTCCTCGTGCGTGACCTGATGGATCAGGCCGCGCCAGCGGAGGTCGTCGAGGAAGTGAGGGGTTTGAGCGGCCATGGCCCGGAGCGTAGCAGCGTGGGGGCACGGCGGGCCAGCCCGCCCGGGCGGGCGAGACTACTCCTCGACGCGGACGCGGAAGTCGATGGGCTGGCCGGACGCGAGGCTGTCGACCACCTCCCGGACCGCCGCGAGGTCCTCATCGAACTGGACGATCCCCTCGACGATCACCGTCTGCCCATCCGCCGCGACATAGGCGGAGACCTCGCCGAAGCGATCGGGATCGGCGGCGAACCGGTCCGTGACCGTGGCGGCGGCGATCTCGGCCGGCGAGGTGGGCTTGTACGCCGGTGGTCTGTCCACGACGTTGGCGATGGAGAGCCCCAGCGCGACGGTCGAGATGGTGACCAGCGCGCCAGCCTTGATCAGCGTCTTGCGTTCCATTCTGTGCAGCGGCTTTCAGCGGTCGCGGGTGGGGTGCGGGGTCCAGTTGTCGCCGCGGGCTCGGTTGGCCCAGTAGCGCATGCTGCGGAGTTGCTGGACTTTCTTGTCGGCCTCGACGTGCCCGTCGACAAAGCCGACGACGGGCTTGTTGAAGTGCCGGCCGTCGAGGCTGCCCCACTTCTGGTAAGAGGTGGAATAGGGGTTGAACTCCTCGGTCGGCGAGGACGTCCACCAGTTGCGGGTCTCGAGCGTCCAGTTGGCGCCGCTGCCGGAACGGACCACATACTTCGGTGCGTACAGGCGGTACCACCCGGGAATGGTGCCGCGAGAGCCCGGGTTGTCGTAGTAACTGGTCATGCCGTCGCGGTAGTGCCGGCCACGCGTCGAGGCGAAGACGATGAGTTCGAACGGGCGTTCGACTTCGGTGATCTTGTCAACGATCTGCTTGGTGCGCCATGTGTCGCTGCGGGTCGACGGCAGATTGATGGTGCCCTGGTAGATGCTGTCGCCGCCGATCCAGAGGGAGTTGTAGCCGAAGCTGGGGCTGTTCGCGAGGGCGAGTTGGAACCCGTTGGAGCCGCTTGGCGAGCTGGGCAACGTCAAAGCGTCCTTGAGCAGATCGCGGTCCAGCCACATTCCGCGCAGGTCGTAGTTGCCGACATACGGCATCAGGCGCCAGAACCAGCGCTTGCCCACCCAGTAACGGACCTCGTTGCCGTGGTGGTCGTAGGCGGGCCACTCGGTCGCGCCCGACTGCGGCGTTTCAGTCGCCGAGATGTAGCCGTGGAAAACGCCGTCCTTGTTGTCCGCGGTATACATGGCGAACGAAAGGGTCGCCTGATGCATGACCGACATCTCGCGGATCTTCAGCGCGGTCTTGCGCGCTTCTTTCAGCGCCGGCAGCAGGATCGAGACAAGCAGGGCGATGACGGTGATCACCACGAGCAGTTCGATCAGCGTGAAGGCGCGGCGAAGTTGGCAAGCCACAGTGGGCCGCCACGGGCGGGACAGGGTGGGCACGGGTTGACCTCCGCAACGAGACAGACAAAGAGGCGGGAGAACTCCCGCCCGCAAGATGCTGCGAGTGTACCCGGATAGCCCCCGGCCGCAAGTTCGGATGTGGAAAAGTTCCCCGAAGGTCCGGAATTCGTTATCTGGCGGTCGTTCTAGCAACGAACAACTCGGCGATCTGGACAGCGTTGAGAGCGGCGCCTTTGCGGAGTTGGTCGCCGCAGACAAAGAGGTCGAAGCCGACGGAGGGGGTGTCGTCCGGCGATGTGGTGGTGGATTGGGAGGAATGGGCGGGCTGGCTGGGGTCGAGGCGGATGCGGCCGACGAGGACGTCATCGCCGCCGGAAGCCTTCAGCGGGGTGGGGAAGCGGTTGCCGGCGCGGTCGTCGATGATGCGGACGCCGGGGAAGGACTCCAGGGCAGCGCGGACCTGGGCGGTGGTGGCGGGGCGGGAGAGGGTGATGTTGACGGCCTGGGCGTGGGCTCGCATGACCGGGACGCGGACGCACATGGCGGTCAGCCGCAGGCCCGGGTCGGACCAGATCTTGCGGCTCTCCTCGATCATCTTGGCCTCTTCGCCGTTGAGGCCGGTGACGGGGTCCACCGGGGCGTTGTGGCAGAAGAGGTTGAAGGCGTAGGGCTCGTGGAAGACCTGCGGGCGGGGCTCCTTGCCGGCCAGAACGTCGCGGGTCTGGGTCTCGAGTTCCTCCATCGCCTTGGCGCCGGCGCCGGAGGCGGCCTGGTAGGTGGCGACGACGACTCGCTCGATGCCGAAGGCGCGGCGGAGCGGCGTGAGGGCCATGAGGAGGATGATCGCCGAGCAGTTGGGGTTGGCGATGATGCGCCCCGTGCCGCTCTTCGGAGCGGCCTGCTCGATCGCCTCCGCGTTGATCTCCGGGATCACGAGCGGGACGGCGGGGTCCATGCGGAAGGCGGAGGAGTTGTCGATGACGACCGCGCCCGCGGCGGCCGCGATGGGGGCGAAGCGCTTGGATGGACCGGAGCCGGCGGAGAAGAGGGCGATGTCCACGCCGCCGAAGGCGTCCTCGGTCAGCGGCTCAACGGTGAGGTGCTTGCCGCGGTAGGGGAGTTTGGACCCGGCGGAGCGCTCGGAGGCCAGGACGCGGACCTCGCGGTGGGGGAAGTTGCGCTGCTCGAGGACGGCCAGCATCTCGCGGCCGACGGCGCCGGTGGCGCCCACGATGGCGACGGTTGGGTTCTGGAACATCGGTGGCTCGGGTCCGTTCCCCGGCGCGGCCGTTGTGGTCAGGCAGGCGCGCATGCGGGGGCGCGCGGCCGCGGCGGGAAGGCTCAACGGTAGAACGGTCAGAACGCGCGATCGACCACGGCCTCGGCCATCAGCAGCAGCACACGCTTGGCGGGGCTGTCGGGGACGGGGTCGAGGGCGGCGCGGGCGCGGGCGACGAGAGCGATCGCGGACTCACGGGCGTGCTCGATCGAGCCGGTCTCGC
>CALAFV010000537.1 GCA_937891445.1 uncultured Phycisphaerales bacterium
GTGAAAGATTAAGCGAAAGAGAAGGCCCCCCGCCCTCGCCCCCCGCCCACATGGCCCTGATCGAGGAACTCATCGCCGACCTCGACACCACCGCCGCCGGCGCCCGCACCGTCGAGATCTTCCGGCTCAAGAACGCCGACGCCCGCGCGATGGCCGAGGTCCTCGGCGACCTGTTCAACCTCCGCCAGGAAGGCGATACGTTCGTCCTCGTGCCGGGGCGGCAACTCCGCCAGGGCGACGACCAGGACGTTCTGCACGAGGGCGCCGATCTCTTCCCCGTCAACGACGTGCGCCAGCAGTTGGCCGTGACGGTCGACGCCCGCACAAACTCGCTGCTGGTTTCCGCGACCGACGAGTACCTCGACGAGGTGCGCAAGGTCGTCTCCGCCCTTGACGAAGTCGAGGCCAACGAGCGCGAACAACTCATCTACACGCTCCGCAACACGAGGGCGCCCGAGGTCGCCGCGACGCTCCGCGAGTACTTCCGCGGCGAGGCGGACACCGTGCGCCAGACGCTCGGGGCCGACCGCGCCGGCTCGCTCCTGCGCCTGCTGGAGCGCGAGGTCACCGTGCAGGGGGATGAGAAGAGCAACCGCCTGCTCGTCGGCGTCTCGCCGCGATACCGCGACGCGATCGACCGGATCGTCCGCGAACTGGACGCCACGCCCCCGCAGGTCATGATCCAGGTCCTGCTCGCCGAGGTCACGCTCGACGCGAGCAAGCAGTGGGGGATCGACGTCAGCGTCGGCCCCTTCGGCGGCGAGGACTACAACGTCGCCACGCTCGCCGCCGGCGCCGGCGTGCTTGCGGGCCTTGGGGTGCCGAACGTCGCGATCTCGTCGGTGGACTTCGAACTGCTCATCCGTGCCCTGGAGGTGCAGGGCCGCCTCGAAGTCCTCTCCCGCCCGCAGATCCTGGTCAAGAACAACGAGCCCGCCCGGATCCAGGTCGGCGAGAACATCGCCATCGTGGAGAGCGTGGACCTGCTCGACAACGGCAACACGCGATCGAACGTGGCTCGCAAGGACGTCGGCATCATCCTCGACGTCACGCCCTCGATCAGCGACGACGGCTTCCTGAGCCTCAAGGTCCAGCCGGAAATCTCCAGTCTCTCGTCGCGCACGATCCAGATCTCCGAGGACTTCCAGGCCCCCGTCATCGACACACGCCAGATCCAGACCAGCATCTCCGTCCGCGACGGCGAGACGGTCGTCATCGGCGGCCTGATCCAGACACGCGACGACGAGCGTCACACGAAGATCCCCTTCCTGGGCGACGTGCCGATCCTCGGTGAAGCCTTCCGCTCGCACCAGGTCAGCCAGACCAAGACGGAACTCCTGGTGATCCTCACGCCGCGCGTGATCCGCTCCGGCGAGGCCGAGGCCCGCGAGGCGATCCGCGAACTGACCGAGCAGGAGATCGAGCGGCTCTCGCAGCCGGAGTTGCTCCGCGAGGCGACCGACGGCGGCTGGCCCAAGACCCGCGCCGGCGACCTGCCTGCTCCCACACGCCCGATCCGGGCGATCAGCGGCAATCAGCCGGAGCCGGCCCCAGCAGCCCCGGCGCCGCAGCCGCAGCCGATCCGTTCCCCGTACGCTCTGCCCGAGGAGTGAATCTCTCAGCAGACGCCCGCACCATGTCCCGACGCCGAGTCATGATCCCGATCGCCCTCGCCGCCGCGGTGCTGCCGCAGGCGTGCGTGACCGAGGGCAAGGCCCCGCCGCCGCAGCCGCGCCCTTTGCCGGAGCAACCGCGCGGCATCTTCGCCGACCGGCTGGTCCGCACGGTCGGCATCCCCGAGGACACCGACCGTAACGGCCTGAGCGACCTGATCCCGGTGACGGTGTACCTGTTCAACGACCAGTACGTTGCGCCGCTGGCGCTCCCCGGCCGGTTCACGTTCCGGCTCACCGACGCCAGCGGCGAGCACGAGTTGGCCCGTTGGGAGTACGACCAGGCGGCCGCGGAGCGTGCCCGACGCAACTTCATGGTCGGCCCCGGTTACACGTTCCGGCTCAGCCTGCTCGACGTGCGCCCCGCCGTCCCCGGCGCGGGGCCGCCCGAGCGTCTGCCGACGCGCGAGCCGCTGCTGTTCATCACCTTCACCCCCGCCGAGGGTCCGCCCGTCGATCCTCGCACGGGGACGACCGTCTTCCTCGGCGGCCGCTGAGGCCACCGCATCAGACACAGAACTGTGATCGGCGAGCGTGCCGCGGGCCGGCCGAGGCCTCGCGGCGGTCTCTGGTCGGGGCCGGCCCCCCAAGGGTCCCCGGACGCTTAACGCACCTTTAGCGCTCCGGGAATGTTCTTTCCCGCCCCGCGCCGGGATACTCCCCGCGACTGAAGCACGGCTCGCACAGGAGATCCCAATGAAGCGACTTCTCCTCGGTGTTGCAACGGCGGCAGCGGTCCTGACCGCACCCCTCGGATGGACGGGCGAGGCCGCGGCCGCCCATCAGCCGAACCTGAGGAACCTCTCCGGCTCGGTGAAGATCGACGGCTCCTCGACCGTCTACCCGATCACCGAGGCCGTCGCCGAGGAGTTCAAAAAGGCCGCGCCCCGGGTCAACGTCACCGTCGGCATCTCCGGCACCGGCGGCGGCTTCAAGCGCTTCGCCGTAGGCGAGACCGACATCTCCGACGCCTCGCGCCCCATCAAGAAGGAGGAGCACGACGCCGCGACCGCCAACCGCGTCGAGTACATCGAGATCCCCGTCGCCTACGACGGCCTCTCGATCGTCGTCAACCCGAAGAACACGTGGGTGGACAAACTCACGCTCGACGAGGTGAAGAAGATCTTCCTCGCGGACACGGGCGTGAAGACCTGGAAGGACGTCCGCCCCGACTGGCCCGACAAGCCCATCCGGATCTTCTCCCCCGGCACCGACTCGGGGACGTTCGACTACTTCAAGGAGGTCGTGGCGCACGAGAAGGGGACGTCCATCCGCGCCGACATGTCCGTCTCCGAAGACGACAACGTCCTCGTCCGCGGCGTCGCTGGCGACGAGGGCGCGATCGGCTTCTTCGGCGTCGCCTACTACCTCGAGAACAAGGCCAAACTCAGGGCCGTCCCCATCGACGCCGGCAAGGGCCCGATCGCCCCGACCCCCGAGACGATCGAGAACGGCACGTACGCTCCCTTCAGCCGCCCGCTGTTCATCTATGTCAACAAGCGGGCCGCCCAGCGCCCCGAGGTGCGGCGGTTCGTCGAGTTCTACCTCGAGCACGGCCCGGAACTGGCCGCCGAGGTCGGCTACGTCCGGCTCCCCAGCGAGGTGTACGACCGCGCCAGGGCCAACCTCGCCTCCGGCCGCACGGGGACGCAGTTCATGGACACCTCGACCGGCGAGCGGATCAGCGGCCCCGTGACCGAGGTCTACAAGTGATCCACCGCAACTGACACGCGGAGGCCCGGCCCTCCGGAGGCGTCGGGCCGCCCGCGTTTCCGGCTACCATCCCGCCCTTCGAGCCGCGCACCACACCTTCACCGACCGTGCCCCGTCCGCCCGCATGACGACCCTCCCAGCCCCAGCCAGTCCGCTCGGCGCCCCGATGCTCCGGCGCCGCATCCAGCGGGGGCTGGAGCGCCTCATCATCGGTCTGCTGGGCGCCGCGGCCGTGCTGACGATCCTCACGACGCTCGGCATCATCGGCATCCTGCTGGAGGAGACCCGCCGCTTCTTCATCATGCCGGAGGTCAGCGTCGCCGAGTTCTTCTTCTCGACCCGGTGGGAGCCGCTGCTGGGCGAGGAGAAGCACTTCGGCATCTGGCCGCTGGTGTGCGGCACGGTGCTCGTCACCGCCGTCTCCGCGTGCCTCGCCCTGCCGTTCGGCCTCATCACGGCGATCTACCTCAGCGAGTACGCCCCGGCCCGCCTCCGCGCGGTCCTCAAGCCCGCGCTGGAGATCCTCGCCGGGATCCCGACCGTCGTATACGGCTACTTCGCCCTGGCCGTCCTCACGCCCGCCCTCCAGCGGATCGACGGTTCGATCGAGACCTACAACGCCCTCAGCGCCGGCCTGGCGGTAGGCATCATGACGCTGCCGATCGTGACGTCGCTCTCCGAGGACGCCCTGCGGGCCGTGCCGCGTTCGCTCCGCGAAGGCGCGTACGCCACGGGAGCGACGAAGTTCGACGTCTCGCTCAAAGTCGTGCTCCCCGCCGCCCTCTCGGGCGTCGTCGCCAGTTACCTCCTGGCCATCGCCCGCGCCGTCGGCGAGACGATGATCGTCGCCCTCGCCGCCGGCGGCCTGGCCCGCCTGACGCTCGATCCCCGCGGCCAGGTGCAGACCATGACCGGCTACATGGTCCAGATCTTCCTGGGCGACACGACCTCCGGCGGCATCGAGTACCGCTCCAGTTACGCCGTCGCCGCCGCGCTCTTCGTCATGACGCTCGTGCTGACGCTCATCGGCCAGTTCGTCCTCGCCCGCTACCGGGAGGAGTACGAATGACCGCCGCCCCTCCCACCCCGCCCCTTCCCACCGGCCGCCCGATCAGCCGCCGCTCGCGCGAGGTCAAGAACCGCCTCTTCGTGACGGTCTGCATCGTCTCCGCGGCTCTCTCGGTGATCATCCTCGCCCTGCTGCTGGCGGCCATCGTCTACGAAGGCCGCGAGTACCTCACGTGGGACTTCCTGCGCAACTACCCCTCCCGCAAGCCCGCGCAGGCCGGCTTCAAGGCCGCCCTGTGGGGCTCGATCTGGGTCACGGCCGTCGCCGGCGTCGTCGCCATCCCGCTGGGCATCGCGACCGCGATCATTCTCGAAGAGTTCCCCCCGCGCCGCCGCATCCCGCGCGCCCTGCACTGGTTCATCCAACTCAACGTCGGCAACCTCGCCGGCGTCCCGTCGATCGTCTACGGCATCCTCGGCCTCACCGTCTTCGTCCGCATGTTCGGCCTCTTCGGCAGCCCGAACCCCGCGATCTACGACGAGATGCTCCGCATCCGCCTCCGCTCCGGCGAGGTGATCCAGGCCTTCCTCGTCGAGTCCCGCGGCGAAGACGAGCAGGGCAACCCGACTTCGCTCATCGTCGAGAACCCCGTGACCGGCCTCCGCGAACTGGCCGCGGCCGAGATCGCCGACGCCACCCGCATCTACGCCAAGCAGCACCGCTTCACGCTCAGCGACGGCCGTCGCGTCGTCGGCGGCCGCCTCGACCGCTCCGACGATGGCCAGATCACCCTCACCACCGACGCCGGCGAACACATCACCTTCCCCGCCTCCGCCGTCACGGCCTACCGCACGACCAACTTCATCCAGGTCGGCGACCCCGACTCGTTCTTCTACCTCCGCGTCCCCTTCGGCGGCAGCGTGCTGGCCGGCGGGCTGACGCTCGCGCTGGTGATCCTGCCCATCATCATCATCGCCTCGCGCGAGGCGATCCGCGCGGTCCCCGACTCGCTCCGCCAGGGCGCCCTGGCGCTGGGGGCGACGCGCTGGCGCGTCGTCTGGAGCATCGTCCTCCCCGCCTCGCTCCCGGGCATCCTCACCGGCTCGATCCTGGCCGTCAGCCGCGCCATCGGCGAGGCGGCTCCGCTGCTGGTCGTCGGCGGCGTCGTCCTGATCACCTTCGTGCCGCGGAACCTGATGGACGACTTCGCGGCCATGCCGCTGCAGATCTTCAACTGGGCCGGCCGCCCGCAGGAGGAGTTCCGCAAGGTCGCCGCCACGGGGATCCTCGTGCTCCTGGCCGTCCTGCTTGCCTTTAATGCCGTGGCGATCGTGCTGCGGCAGAAGTTCTCCAGGCCGCTCCAATGACCACCACCATGCCCCCACCGTCCCCGCCGAGCCCTTCCGACGCCGCCACCCTCCGCTCCGCGGTGGACAACCCGCTCGGCGCCGTCGCCCTGCGTGCCCGGCAGGAGCGATCGCAGCAGGCCGCGGCCGGCGAAGCCGCTGACGGCGGGGCTCCGCGCTCCGCATTCTCCATCCGCGGCTTCTGTTCGTGGTACGGCGCCTTCCAGGCGCTGCACTCGATCGACCTGGAGATCCCCGCCAACCGCGTCACGGCCTTCATCGGCCCCAGCGGCTGCGGCAAGAGCACGCTGCTGCGCTGGATGAACCGGATGAACGACCTCATCCCCGGCGCCCGCGCCGAGGGCGTGATGGACCTCCACGGCATCTCGATCCTCGACAAGCGCCTGGACGTCGTGGACCTCCGCCGCCGCGTCGGCATGGTCTTCCAGAAGCCCAACCCCTTCCCCAAGTCCATCTACGACAACATCGCCTTCGGCCCGCGCCTGCACCAGCGCCTCTCCCGCGCGGCCCTCGACGAGATCGTCGAGCGCTCCCTCCGCCGCGCCGCCCTCTGGGACGAGGTGAAGGACCGCCTGGGCAAGTCGGCCCTGGGCCTCTCCGGCGGCCAGCAGCAGCGACTGTGCATCGCCCGCGCCATCGCGGTGGACCCCGAGATCCTGCTGATGGACGAGCCCGCCAGCGCGCTGGACCCCAAGAGCACCCACCGCATCGAGGAACTCATCGGCGAACTCCGCGCCAACTACACGATCGTCATCGTCACCCACAACATGCAGCAGGCCGCCCGCGTCTCCGACCAGACGGCCTTCTTCTACGAGGGCCGCCTCGTCGAGGCCGGCCCCACCGAGACGATCTTCATGAACCCGGCCAACCGGCAGACCGAGGACTACGTCACCGGCCGCTTCGGCTGATCCCGTCCAGCCAGACACACAAAGCCGTGGTGCTGCGCCGCTTCAGGCGCCGGCGGCCGTCGCTTCCGCGGCCGGGCGATGGTGCAGCCGCAGCCCGCACTCGGGGCACGCCTCCGCCGCCCCCGTGTGCAGTTGATAGCCGCACTTCGGACAGGTCAGGCCCAGGACCGGAACAAGCCACCCGATCAGGCGGCGGTCGTAGAAGATCAGGACCACGGCGAGGGCCGCCTGCGCCAGGACAGGCCCCGCGATGTCGAGCACGCCGCTGTTGGTTACCCGGTCGGCCCACCGGGACATGTGCCCCCAGTTGAACGCAAACCATGCCAATCGCTGAACCGAGCCCGCCATCCGCATGCCGGCCGAGACAAGCAGCCCCGCCGCCGCCAGTCGCATCAGGACCAGCAGGGCGAACCGGATGAGCACCACGCTTCGGTAGGATGGGATCACGCGACGCCTCGCAGCAGCCGACCCGCCGGATCACACATCTGTGCGTCCCTTTCCTCCCTCCTCGCCGGCCAACAACGTCCTCGCGTCGATCCGTATTCCTGCCCCCGCCTCAGCCCTCCCCTTGGGCGGAGGAGGGGGGGGAGGGGGGCTCTCCGGCGGAGCCCTTCCCGCCACGCGCCGCCCCGGAAGCG
>CALAFV010000538.1 GCA_937891445.1 uncultured Phycisphaerales bacterium
CGAGTCCGCCGCGTACACGCGAGGCGTCCGCGCCCGCACGGATTTGCGCGCCTCCTCCGTCGCCGCCAGGTCCTCCAGTTCGAACCCGACGCGCACCACCTCCGTTGTGTTCATCACCCGCCCCACCGCCACCAGCGGCTGCTCGCGCGTCCAGATCGCCAGCACCGAGCACGCCACCGCGAACACGCCCCACACCACCGCCGCCCACCCCGTCTCCGCGTTCCGCAGCGCCGCCAGCCGCCCCGGCCCGCGCGGCAGCGACCGGCGCAACTCCGCACGCCGCATGCTCACCCCCGACGACGCCTTGATCGCTTCCTTGGGCATGGTGCCTCGGAGCGGCCCGCCGCGAGCGGCGGACCCTACGCCCCTTCCTCCTCCGTCCCCGGCCCCTCCTCCGCGGCGGCCGTCTGCTCCAGGTTCTCCCGCGCCGGCGGGGCGTACGCCTCCACGATCCTCTGCACAAGGTTGTGCCGAACGATGTCCCGCTGGTCCAGCGTCACGAACGCGATCCCCTTGACCCGAATCAGCCGCCGCGCCGCGTCCACCAGCCCGCTCGTCGCCGGCTCCGGCAGGTCGATCTGCGTCGTGTCCCCCGTCACGATCATCTTCGACCCGTGCCCCATCCGGGTCAGGAACATCTGCATCTGGCCCTTGGTCGTGTTCTGCGCCTCGTCCAGGATGATCACCGCGTTGTTCAGCGTCCGCCCGCGCATGTACGCCAGCGGGATCACCTCCACCACGTCGTTCATCATGAACCGCTTGATCGTGGGGAAGTCCATCATGTCGTGCAGCGCATCAAACAGCGGCCGCAGGTACGGGTTTACCTTCGCCTGAAGGTCCCCGGGCAGGAACCCGAGTTTCTCCCCCGCCTCCACCGCCGGCCGGCACAGGATCACCTTCTTGACCTGCCCGGTCTTGAGCATGTGCACCGCGGCGGCGACCGCCAGGTACGTCTTCCCCGTCCCCGCCGGGCCGATCCCGAACACAAGATCGTGGTCCCGCATCGCGTCCAGGTACGCCTGCTGGTTCGGCGTCCGCGGCGCCACCAGTTGTCCCCCCGCGTACACCTCCAGCCGGTCTTCCCACGGCCGCCCCCCTGCGCGGGCCGCCCCGTTCCCCCCGGTTTCCCGGCGCACCAGGTCGCCGGCGGCCGCGCGGCCGATCAACTCCAGCACCTGCTGGCGGCTCAGGTGCTCGTTCCGCTCCGCCGCCTCTTCCAACTTCTCCAAGACCCCCCGCGCGGCGACCACCGCCTCCCGTTCCCCGGTGACCCTCACCACCCCCTCCCGCGCGGTGATCCGCACGCCCAGGGCCTCCCGGATCATCTTGAGATTCCGGTCCCCCAGCCCGAGCATCGTCACCCGCTCAGCCCCTTGGGGAACCCTGATCGTGATATCCACGCTGTGCGGTCTCGCAGGCGGTACGGGATCACGCCGCCGCGCTGCCGGCCCCGGACGCGAACTCCGCCGCCGGTCCAGGGGTCGGCTCCCGATTGTACACCCCGCCCCCTCCCCTCCCCCCGAACC
>CALAFV010000539.1 GCA_937891445.1 uncultured Phycisphaerales bacterium
GCTCCGGCCCCGGCGCGGATCGCGCCGGCCGCGCCGGCGCCGCAGCAGCCGTCACCCGACGCGGGCGCGCCCGCCCCGCAGCCCGACAACACCGCCAACGACAGCACCAAGGAGGATCCCGGATGAACGCTCACCGTCTCGCCCCGACCGCCCTGACGCTCGCCCTGATCGCCGGCGCCGCCGCCAGCGCCCAGCAGGCCACGCAGCCCCGCCAGGGTGATCAGCAGCAGCAGATGGGGCATCAGCAGCACCAGCCCGGCCGCACCGAGGCCGCCGCCAGCGGCGTCATGCTGGTCCCGTCCGAGTGGGCCCTGGGGGCCGACATCCTCGGGTCCGACGGCGAGAGCATCGGCACCCTCAACGACCTCGTGCTCGACGTCCGCGGCGGGCGCATCACCCACGCCCTCGTGTCGCACGGCGCCGTGCTGGGCATCGGCGGCAAACTCGTCGCCCTGCCCTGGCAGTCGCTCAAGTGGAACAGCGACGACCGCAACTTCACCATTGCCCTCACCGCCGACCAACTCAAGAACGCGCCGGAGATCAACAAGAGCAACATCGGCAAGCCGAGGGGGGAGAGCGGCCGCTTCGGTCTTGTGAGCATGCGCGGCGACCGCGCCCAGCCCAACGCCTGGAGCGCCCGCGGCGAGTACCAGAACCTCGTTCAAAGCGGCCAGCCGGCCAACGTCCGCGGCGCGGTGACCAGCATCGACCGCATCGAGCCCATGCAGGGCATGCAGGAGGGGATCATCATCACGATCGGTGAGAACGGCCGCGAAACCACGGTCCACCTCGGCCCCGCGTGGTTCATCGACCGCCAGGACGTGATGCTCCGTCTCAACGACCAGGTCGAGGTCGAGGGCGTGCAGGCCGAGATCGACGGCCAGAACGTCGTCGTCGCCAGGACCATCAGTTCCCCGCACGGCCGCTTCCGTCTCCGCGATGAGCAGAACAAGCCCGTGTGGGACGCCTCCCTCGGCCAGGGCGCCGGGCAGCAGGAGGACAACCGGCCGCAGAGCCAGCGCGACGAGAACCAGCGCGATCAGGACGCCGCGCCGCGCACCCGCCAGGTCAACCAGCCGCTCAATCAGAACCAGCAGGACCGGCCGAACCAGCAGAACGAGCAGCAGACGCGCCAGAGCGGCCAGCCCGCGATCATGCCCGTCGCCGCTCCCGGCGGCAACCAGCCCGTCGATGAGCAGGCGATCGCCCGCAGCGGCGAGCAGGTCATCCTCGTCAGCGACGTCGAGGACCAGACCCTCCGCACCGCCGGCGAGGACGACCTCGGCGACATCGAGGCCGTCGTCTTCGACGCCCTCAGCGGCAAGGCCGCGTTCGTCGTCGTCGGCGTCGGCGGCTTCCTCGGCCTGGGCGAGACCAGGGTCGCCATCCCGTGGAGCCTGATCCGCCTCGAGCCCGACAACCGGCTCATGGCCATGAACGTGGACCGCGACACCCTCAAGAACGCGCCGCGCATCGAGGGCGGCAACTGGGACCAGTTGAACGACCGCGCCTTCACCGACCGCGTCTACCAGCACTTCGGCCAGCCCAACCCGCTCATGGGCGCCGCCCCCGGCCAGATGCAGCAGCGTCAGCAGGGCCAGCAGCAGGGGTGGCAGGGCGGCAACCAGTACACGCAACTCTTCACCTCCGGCCAGCCCTCGCAGGTCACCGGCACGATCCGCACGGTCTCGCAGGCCCAGCCCGCGGGCATGAACCAGCCGATCCTCGTCGTCTTCATCGAGGACGAGTCCGGCAACCGGCGCACCGTGCACCTGGCGCCCCGCAACTTCCTCGACGACAACGACCTCACCATCGAGCAGGGCAACCAACTCACCATCCACGGCCGCCTGGCCACCGTGGACGGCGAGCAGGTGCTCATCGCCTCGCGCGTGCAGAAGGAGGGCAAGACGCTCGAACTCCGCGGCGACGATGGCGCGCCCAAGTGGAGCGCCGAGGGACGCTGACCCGCCGCGCCCGCCCCCCGCGCCGCCGCGGCCGCGGATGTCGATTCACCGGCGGACCACCGCCATTAGGAGAGTGTTCCATGGCTCAGCAGTTCATCACCTCGTCCGGCGCCGCGGTCGGTCCGCGAATCCAGGAGATCGACCAGACCGGCGTCGTCGTCCAGCGCCCCGTCGGCTACTGGCGCTACGTCTCGTGGGGCGCCATCATCGCCGGCGCCGTCCTCGCGATGGCGACCCAACTCCTGCTCACGCTCCTGGGCGCGGGCATCGGACTCGTCTCCCTCGCCGCCACCGAGGCCGTCACCGAGTCCGAAACCGCCACCGGCTTCGGCATCGGCGCCGGCATCTGGTGGCTCATCACCGGCCTGATCTCCCTCTTCATCGGCGGCCTGGCCGCCGGGCGTCTCGCCCGCGTCAGCCAGGCGACCGACGGCGTCTTCCACGGCCTGCTCGTCTGGGCTCTGACCACGATTCTGAGCGTCTACCTCCTCACGACCGCCGCCTCGGCCCTCATCGGCGGCACCTTCGCCTCCGTCAACAGTTACCTCCAGTCCGATCGCCCCGTTCCCGGGGTGACCGACCAGGTCGGCGGCCCGGGCGCTCAGGGCGATCTCATGGATCGCGCCGCCGGCGCCGTTGGTCTCGACGACCGCCGCGAGCCCGCGGCCCAGCCCGGCCAGGTCGGTCAGGATCGCACCGGCCAGCAGGCCGCCCGCGAACAGCAGACCGAGGAGACGGCGCAGGAGGCCGCCAGCAACGTCGGCCAGGCCGCCCTGTGGAGTTTCTTCGCCCTCGCCCTCGGCGCGGCCTCCGCGGCGCTGGGCGGCTCGCTCGGCCGCCACATCTTCAGCCGTTTCGACGAGCCCACGACCGTCGTCTCCCGCACGCCGACCGTGGCGCCGGCCGCGACGACCCCGGACAACCCGCCGCCGCGCGCCGAGTAGCGCGGCCCCTTCGGCTCACAACGCTCGCACATCACAGCAGGCCTCCGGCTCCGGCCGGGGGCCTGCTGTCGCTTCGCGCGGCGGTGCTCCCCAGCAGCGGGGATCCACCTGGTTCTCCAGGCGCTGCGGCGGTATGGTGAACCGTCCGCCGCCCCGGGCGCCGGAGGGCAGACAGCGGTGGCGATCATCCCCGGGGGGGAGGGAGGGAGCGTCTCGTGCGTCGGATCGTCCGGTCAGGAGCCCGCGAGTGGAGCATCGGCGACCCCAACGCCTGGGGTGCGCCCGTCGATCTCCGCGACCGCGCCCGCGCCAGCGCCTTCTTCGGCCGTCTCCTCCGCGAGCCCGATAACGCCACCGTCCTGCGCGCGGTGCTCCGCGATGTCGGCGTCGGGAGCGTCACGCCGCGGACCAACACCGAGGCCGTTGAGCAACTCGCCGCCCACGCCGCCGCCGGCCGCATCTGCGTCATCGAACTGCCGACACCGGACGCCCAACTGGACAACGGCGGCCACGTCGTGATCCGCGAGCAGAAGCCGCCGCCCCCGCCGCCGCGCCGCGCGGTCAAACTCAAGACCTGGGTGAAGTTCAAGGTCATCGACGCCGCCAGCGGCCGCGGCATCCCCAACGTCCGCCTTCGCATCACCACCCCCGACGGCAACGAGGAGTTCCAGACCACCAACGCCGAGGGGTTGATCGAGATCCGCGACATCCCCGCCGGCCCCTGCGCCGCCCGCTGCGACCTCAAAGGCGCCACGCTCACCGACACGCTCGACTTCGTCGGGATGGGTGAGGTGGCGGCCGAAGCCAACGGCGCCGGGAGCGGAAGCGGGGGAGGGGGGGG
>CALAFV010000540.1 GCA_937891445.1 uncultured Phycisphaerales bacterium
GTCGGGCCGGGGATCGAGCGGGCGCGCGGGGCGCTGGCGCGGGCGCGCGAGGGGGCGGGGAGCGCGGCGGATCAGATCGAGCGCGCGGTGGTGGAACTGCTGGGGCCGCTGGAGTCGCCGGTGGGCCGGTGTCTGCGGGCGACGGCGCTGGCGCGGACGGACCTGTTTGCCGAGTGCGTGGAGCGGATGCGCGAGCGGCCGCGGGAGTGTACGGATGCGTACAACGCGGCGGTGGCGGCGTATCCGGATGGGCACGGGGCGGAAGTGTCGATGCTGAGCACGGGAGTGGGGGAGGGGAGTGAGGGCGGGGCGGAGTTGCCGCTGTGGTGGATCAGGCGGCGGGGGGCGACGGGGGTGGCGCGGGTGCGGGTGCATGCGGCGGATCTGGCGAAGGCGCCGATGGAGGAACTGGCGCCGCGCGGCTTGATGATGACGGCGTTGCTGCGGCTGGGGGCGTGCGATGTGTTCATCCACGGGACGGGCGGGGGCGGGCCGGCGGGGTATGACCGGATCACGGATCTGTGGATGAAGAAGTGGATGGGGGTGACGCTGGCGCCCACGGCGGTGGTGACGGCGACGCTGCGGCTGGACCTGGGTGAGCCGGAGAACCCGCCGACGGAGGCCGAGGCGCGGCGGGCGCGGTGGCTGGCGCATCACGCGCGGCATCATCCATCGCTGATCGGGGACGGCGAGGCGGCAGCGCGGAAGCGGGAGTTGCTTGAGGAGATCCGGCGGGCGGAGCGCGGGTCGGCGCGGCGGGAGGCGCTGTTCCGCGAGATGCACGCGGTGCTGGAGCGCGCGCGGGCAGGGCACGCGGAGCGGCTGGCGGAACTGGAGCGGGCGGCGGAGGTGGCGGAGGCGAGGCTGGGGAACGCGGCGGTGGCGCGGGAGCGGACGTGGCCGTTTGTGCTGTACCCGGAGGGGGATCTGGTGAGGCTGCGGGAGATGGTGCGGGGGGCGGTGGATGGTGCGTGAACGCAGCGATCGCGAAGAAGGCTATATGCACCACGAAGGGCACGGAGAGAAGACAGGTTGTTCAGATCAGGGTTGAGGCCTGCACGCCCCTGAATCAAGTTGTCTCTTCTCCGTGCTCTCCGTGTTCTCCGTGGTGAACCCCGGCTGCTCTGGCGCCGGAGGCAGTCAGAAGAGGCGTGGGAGTTGGCGCCAGGCGAGGTAGCAGGAGAGGACGAGCAGGAAGACGGCGAAGATCTTCTTGAGGGTGCGCTGGGGGATCTTCGAGCCCAGGTGCGAGCCGGCGAGGAGGCCGGCGATGCCGACGGCGATGAACATGGCGATGACGGGTCCGTGGAGGACGCGCCAGTCCATGTTGAAGTTCTGCTGGAGGCGCATGAGGAAGCCGCTGGCGGCGTTGATCGTGATGACGCCGAGGCTGGTGCCGACGGCGGCGCGCATCGAGCGGCCGCCCAGGAGGACGAGGGTGGGGACGATGAGGAAGCCGCCGCCGACGCCGACCAGCGCGGTGAGCAGGCCCACGCCCGCGAAGGCGGCGAGCATGATGAGCGAGTTGGTCGGCGTGGGCTTGAGCGCTGGGCCGGAGGGTTGCGGGCGGAGCATGAGGATGCCGCTGGCGAGCATGACGCACGCGAGGATGAGGACCTCGAGGGGGCCGGAGACCGAGCGGCTGACCATTGCGCCGGCGATCGTGCCCAGGACGCCGGCGGCGGAGAAGACCAGGACCGTGCGGGGCTCGAGGTGGCCGGCCTTGTAGTTGCGCAGCGCGCCGACGGCGCTGATCGCGGCGACGATCGCGAGGGACTCGGTGTTGGCGACCTTCTCCGGGTGGTGGAGAAGAAGGATGAGGATGGGGCTGGTGATGATCCCGCCGCCGGCACCCAGAAGGCCGAGGACGAGTCCGACGGCGAGGGCTCCGATGGCGGCGTAGATCAAGGCAGTGGCTCACCACAGAGGCACGGAGGACGCAGAGGGAATGCAAGACGGGGTGGTTCTCCCCTGTCCCACGTCCTGAGCCGCTCGCGCACCTCTCCCATTCAGTTGTTCCTCTCTGTGGTCTCTGTGTCTCTGTGGTGAAGTGTCTTAGCGTTCGACGGGGCCTTTGGACTGTTCCCAGGCGAGGAAGCCGCCGGCGAGGTTGGTGACGTCGTAGCCGAGGCGCTGGAGGTAGGACGAGGCGCGGGCGGAGCGGATGCCGGAGCGGCAGTTGACGAGGATGCGCTTGTCCTTCGGGACGCGGTCGGCCAGGGCCGGGATGCGGGTGTGGACCGCGTTGAGGGCGCCGGGGATGTGGCCGGCGGCGAACTCATCCGCGCGGCGGACGTCGAGGACGAACGTGCCGGGGTCGCTCAGGCGGCTCTTGGCCTCGTCGGCGTCCTGCTCGGCGGTGGTTTCGATCGGCGCGCCGGCGGCGGCGACGGCTTCCATGTCGGCGGGGGTGATGTAGCCGCGGACCAGATCGACGCCGACGCGGACCATGGCGCGGACGGCCTCCTCGACGCGGGGCTCATCGACGACGAGGTACACGGGCTCGTCCTCGCGGACGTAGGAACCGGCGAGGGTGGGGAAGGTGTTGTCCAGCGGGATCGAGAGCGCGCCGCGGACGTGGCCGGCGCGGAAGGCCGCCCACGGACGCGTGTCGATGATGGCGACGGCGCGCCCATCGAGCGCGGCGAACTCGGCAGGGTTCATCCGCGGCGGGCGCGGGAGGGAGCCGAGGACCGGTGGTCCGTCGCGGTTGATGCGCTTCATGCGGCCGAAGTAGAGCGGGGGCTCGGGCTGGCCGGAGAGGATGAAGTCCACAAAGCCGCGCTCGTCGCCCTGGGCGGCGCGGAGGGAGGGGTTGAAGCGGCGCTCGTAGCCGAGGGTGGACTGGGGGACCGCGCCGAGGGCCTTGCCGCAGGCGCTGCCCGCGCCGTGGGCGGGCCAGACCTGGAGGTAGTCGGGGAGTTCGAGGAACTTGCGGATGGAGCGGTAGAGTTCGGCGGCGGAGGGCTCCTTGGCGCCGGCCTGGCCGGCGGCGGTTTCGAGGAGGTCGGGGCGGCCGACGTCGCCGACGAAGAGGAAGTCGCCGGTGATGACGCCCATCGGTTCGGAAGCGCCGCCGCCGCGGTCGGTGACGAGGTAGCACATGTGCTCCGGCGTGTGGCCGGGGGTGTGGAGGGCCTTGAACTCGATGTTGCCGATGGCGAAGGTGTCGCCGTCGCGGAGGACCTGGTGGTTGTACGCGCCGCCCCCCGTCTTCTTGTCGAGCCAGCGCGTCTGCCAGTCGGGGCCGCCCTCGCCGGAGACGTAGACCTTCGCGCCGGTGCGCTCGGCGAGTTCGCGGGCGCCGCTGACGAAGTCGGCGTGGATGTGGGTCTCGGCGACGGCGGTGATGCGGACGCCTTCCTTCTTGGCGAGGGCGATGTAGCGGTCCACGTCGCGCTCGGGGTCGAAGACGATCGCTTCGCCGGTCTTCTGGCAGCCGATGAGATAAGCGGCCTGGGCGAGCGTGTCGTCGTAGATCATGCGGAACAACATGGCGGGGCTCCGGGAGGTGCGTGCGGCATTATTCGCGTGGGGCGAGAGGAAAGCGTAAAGCGTAGAACGTAGAGCGTAAGTGAAGGCGGTCGCGCCCGGCGGTGCGCTGTTTGTGTGCGATCTACGCTTTACGTTTTACGCTGTGAGAACAGCGTGGACCTCGCGCGGGCCGTGGGCGCCGGTGATGAGGATGCCCTCGATGTCGGCGGTCTTGCTCGGGCCGGTGATGAGGACGAGGGAGGCGGGGAGGGTGTCGGGCGCGAGCGTGGGGAAGAAGTCGGCGAGGTCGGGGAGGATCTGGTCCTCGCGGACGATGGCGATGTGGACCGGGGGGACGAGGAAGGCGGCGCGCGGGGCGTGGGGGCCGGAGGCGATGACGAGGGAGCCGGTTTCGGCGATTGCGCCGGCGACGTCGGTGATCGAGGCGTCGGCGTCGTAGTGGGGTTCGAAGCCCGGCGAGGATGGGGGAGGGAGGATGTCGGCGCCGGCCGCGCGCGCGGCGGACTCGGCGGCGAGGCGGTGCATGCCGGGGGTGAGGGCGAGCGCAACGCGGCGTGCGCCGGCGGCGCGGAGAATGGCCGCGAGGCAAGATTCGAGATCGGCGGCGCCGCTGCGGTGGACGGTCATGCCGACGGCCGCGGCGGCGGTGGCGAAGCGCGCGGGGAGGTCGGTGGCGCTTCGCGGGACGGTGCGGGCGGTGTCGATGTCGGTCGGTGGTGGGGGGATGGGCGTTCCCTCTGCGCGGCGGCCGAGGGCGTCGCGGATGCGGGCGAGGAAGTCGGCGCGCGTGGTCATGAGTCGCGGCCTCCGTGCCGGGCACGCTCGTGCGCCGTCCACCAGGAGCGGAAGTCGGCGGCGGGGGGCGTGGGGAAGTCGCGGTGCTGCGTCCATGCCGCGGCGGGGCCGGGCAGCGCGGAGAGCCAGCGGCGGTCCGCCATGGGGTCGGGCGCGCCGGGGCCGTCGTCGGCCAGGGCGCGGAGGATGGTGCGTTGCGTGGCGGCGGCGAGGCGGTAGAGGCGCGGGTGCTTGAGGAGGAAGGTCCAGAGGGCGATGACGGCCTTGCGGGCCCGCATGCCGCGGGGGAGGCCGAGGCCGGTCATTTCGGCGCGGAGGCGGATGAGGTGGGCGGGGATGTCGATGCAAACGGGGCAGGCGTCGCCGCAGGCGCCGCACAGGCTTGAGGCGTGGGGGAGGTCGGGGTAGTTGTGGAGGCCCTTGAGGGACGGGGTGAGGATCGCGCCGATGGGGCCGGAGTAGACGGCGCCGTAGGCGTGCCCGCCGCCGGCCTTGCGGAAGACGGGGCAGGCGTTGAGGCAGGCGCCGCAGCGGATGCAGCGGAGGATCTCTCGCGCGCCGCCGGGGCCGCCGCGGCGGAGCAGATCGGTGCGGCCGTTGTCGAGGAGGATGATGTGGACGCCCCCCTGGTCCGGGCCGTCGGGGTCGTGTTGTTTCCGCGGGCCGGTGATGAGCGTGGTGTAGACGGTCAGCGGCTGCGCGGTGGAGGAGCGGGCGAGGAGTTTGAGGAGGACGGCGAGGTGTTCGGGGCCGGGGATCAGTTTCTCGATACCGGCCACGACGATGTGCGTGCGCGTGCCGGAGATGCAGAAGCCGGCGTTGCCCTCGTTGGTGCAGACGACGACCGAGCCGGTGGAGGCGACGAGGAAGTTGGCGCCGGTGATGCCCAGGTCGGCGCGGCGGTAGAGGCCGCGGAGGTGCTCGCGGGCGATGCCGGTGAGTTGCGCCGGGTCCTCGGTGTAGGGGGCGCCGAGTTCGCGGACAAAGGCGCGGGCGACCGCGGTGCGGTCCTTGTGGATCATCGGCGTGACGATGTGCGAGGGGGCGTCGCCGTCGAGTTGGAGGATGAACTCGCCCAGATCGGTCTCGACGGTCTTCACGCCCGCGGCCTCCAGCGCGGGGAGGAGGCGGATCTCCTCGGTGACCATCGACTTGCTCTTGACGCACAGGGTCGAGTTGGTGTCGCGGGCGATGCGGAGGCAGATGTTGCGGGCCTCGGCGGCGTCGGCGGCGTAGTGGACGATTGCGCCGGCTCGCTGGGCGTTGTCGATGAACTGCTCGAGGTAGTGGTCGAGGTGGTCGAGTGTGTGCTGCTTGATGCTCGCGGCCAGGTCGCGCACGGCGCCGAGGCGGTCGCCGAAGGTCGCTTCGAACGAGGCGATGCGCTTGGTGTCCTTGAGGCGCGTGGCGGTGGCGACGAACTGCTGGAGTTGGATGTCCTTCGTGGCCCGGGCGAGGCGCGGGGCCATGCGGTAGGGGAGGGGGGGCTCGAGAAGGTGATCGCCGCCCGGCGCAGGCGCGGACGCCACGGGGCCTGTCGGGTGCGCGGGAGAACTCATGGCTGCGGCGCCTCCGAGCCGTTTTCGTCCCCAACGGATGCCCGCGGTTCGGGCATGAGGCCGAGGGCTTCGGCGAGGACCTCGGCGAGGCTGAGCGTGCGAGGCGCTTCGCCGCGGCCGGCGCGGCGGCAGGCGCCGGTGATGTTCATGGCGCAGCCGGCGTCGTTGCACACCAGGGCGTTGGCGCCGGTGGCGCGGACGGCGTCGGCCTTGTCGCGGGCCATCGCGCCGGAGAGGTCGGGGTACGTGACGGCGAAAAGCCCGCCGAAGCCGCAGCACTGGTCGGCGCGGTCCAGGGGCGTGTAGCGGAGGCCGTCGATGGAGCGGAGCAGCGCGGGCGTGGCGTCGGGGGCGCCCTCGCGGGCGAGCGCGCGGAGGTGGCAGGCGGGGTGGTAGGTCGCCGCGCCGTCCCAGCGCAGGCCGTGGGCGCGCGGGTCGAAGTTGAGCACGCGGGTGAGGAAGGACGCGAACTCGTGCGTGCGGTGAGCGAGGCTCTCGGCCGCGGCGCGCAGTGCCGGATCATCCGCCAGCAGCGCGGGGTAGTGCTCGCGCACCATCGCGGCGCACGATGCGGATGGGGTGACGACGTGCTCCCAGGGGGCGAAGATGCGGACGGTGCGCTCGGCCAGGTCGCGGGCGTGGGCGTGGTGGCCGCTGTTGAACATCGGCTGGCCGCAGCAGGTCTGGTCGCGCGGAAAGTGGACTTCGCACCCGAGGTGCTCGAGGACTTTGACCGCCGCGACGCCGGCGCGGGGAAAGAAGTTCTCGGTAAGGCAGGTGATGAGGAGCGCGACCTTCATGCGGCTACCGGCCGGCCCCCCGGGCGGCAGGAGTATATTCGGTTGTTTCGGGCTCCCCGCTCAATCGGTGTGGTCGTCGGGGAGCGGCGGCGCCTCGTGCCGGTAGATCTGCACCGACGAGTTGGTGTGGACGGCGCGGAGGGCGAAGTAGTCCATCAGTTCGGCGTCCTGCATGAGCCAGTGCCGGCGTGAGCCGCGGGACCTGTGATCGACGAGGAACCACGAGACGCCGGGGATGGCGGCGACCTCCTCGGTGGAGGCAGGCATGTCGCGCACGGGCTCTCGGAGGTAGTACGAGACGATGTACCACGGCCCTGGCTTGGCGGCGTGGACCGGCTCGCCCGGGGCGCGCAGGGCGGCGACGGCTCGCGCGGCGTCCCCCCAGCGGGCGTGGAAGTTGCCCTCGCTGTTGAAGTAGATCGCGCAGCCCAGCAGCGAACCGACGGCGAGGACCGCCGCCGGGGCCGCGGCGAGCGCGGGGCCGGTGCGCGGGAGGAGGGCCCGCCAGGCGCGGTCGGCGCCGATCGCCGCCAGGGCCAGCCAGCAGAAGAGGCAGACGAAGGCGTAGCGCGAGCCGACGGGGGCGACGGTCGAGAGGCCGGCGAAGGCGATGATGGGGAGGACCGCGCCCGCGCCGAGCACCGCGGCGAGGCGCGGGCGGCGGGTCCACAGCCAGAGGCCCGAGAGCGCGGCGAAGGCGGCGACGGCCGGCCAGATCTGGTACGCCGCGGCGGCAATGAGCCCGGCCGGGGAGAGCATCAGGTCATTGCTGAGAGCCGTGGCGAGGTTGTCGGCGCTGCGGAGCGCGTCGGCGAGGGAGAGCCCGGCGCAGGCCGCGGCGGCGGTGGTCGCGGCGGCCCACCCGGAGCGCCCGACGCAGAGCGGTCGCCGGCGCAGAGCGCAGACGGCCCAGTCGGCGGCGATCACCCCGCCGAGGACGAGCGCCGTCGGCTGGATCATGAAGGCGACGACGAAGGCCGCCGCGGCGCCGGCGAGGCGCATCGGGTCCGCCGGGCGCGTGCCGCCGATGTAGAGGATGAGGGCGAGGTTGTAAAAGAGGAACTGCGGGACGTAGTACCGCGCGGCTTGGGACCAGTAGAGGTGCCACGGGGAGAGTGCCAGGAGCACGGCGAGGATCCCCGCAGCACGCCACCCGAGCACGCGGCGCGAGGCGAGCGCGAGGATGGGGATGGTCGCGATGCCGATGAGAGCGCTGGGGAGGCGCACGATGCGCTCGGTGACGCCGGCGTCGAGCCAGCCGCCGGGGTGTTCGGTCTCGAGGGCGGCGGCGTCCACGCCGGCGGTGGTGAGGCCGAGGTAGGCCGGGACGTAGCCGAGGACTTTGGTCCACTGCCACTGGCCGCGGGCGAGGTTGGAGGCGGAGCGGACCGTGTAGAGTTCGTCGACCCAGAAGTTCCCTTCGCCGAGGCGGAAGAGACGCAGGCCCGCGCCGGCGATGGTGGCGACGAGCACGAGCGACCAGAACCATGCGCGGGCGCCGGGGGGCGGTGCTTTCACGGGTTCCTCCCTGCCGCGAAGGCGACGCGGGGTGGATCGGGGTGGTCGTTGGCTGCATGCGGCGGCGGGGGCGCAGCGGCGGGGGGCGTTGCGGGCTTGCGCTGTGCGACGGCGGAGCAGGCCCACGCGCCGGGGATCTTGCTGAGCGTGTGGACGACGAAGACCAGCAACGACATCGCGACCGCCCCTTCGGGCGGCACGCCGACGGGCGCGAGCAGGTAGGCCAGCGCGGCCTCACGCACGCCGAAGCCGCCGACGGAGATCGGCAGCAGCGAGAGGAAGATCACGACGGGGATGACGACGACCAGCGCGGCGACGGGGGCGTGCACGCCGAGAGCCGCGGCGGCGATGACGTACATAAGCACGCGCGTGAACTGGAAGACGATGGCGAGAGCGACGCCCAGGGCCAGCAGGCCGGGGCGGGCGCGGTACTGATCCAGGGCGGTGTGGGCGCGGGCGATCTTGCTCTCCAGCCGCGTGGCGAGCGCGCGCGGGAGGAGGCGCTCGGCGGTGTGCCGCGCGCGTGGGCTCAGGAGTGCGGCGCACGCGCCCACGGCCACGGCGAGCCAGATCCATCCCGCGGCGGCGACGGGGGCGTCGATGCGCAGCGCCGCCGGGGCTGCACCGAGGGCGACGAGCACGAGAGCCGCGAGAGCGACGGTGGAGAGGAGCCGGTCCACGATCAGCGACGAGATCGCGGCCGGCGCGCCGACCAGACGCGTTCCCCCGACGAGGCGGAAGACCTCGACCCCCAGCGTGCCGGGGAGGAACTGGCCGGCGAAGTCGCTGGCGAAGAGGACGCGCACGACCGGCCCGAGGGCCAGGCCGGGGCGGTTGAGTTTCAGCAGCAGCCACCAGCGCAGCGCGGCGAAGAGGCGCTGGCCGAGCATGAGCGCCAGGAGCAGCACGACCGGGCCGGGGCGGGCACCCAGGAGCGTGTGGCCCAGGGCGCGAAGGTCGAGCGTGGCGGCGAGGAGGCCCAGCAGCGCCGCGGTGACGACGACGCGGAGCCACCCCGCTTTCCCCAATCTGCCCCATCCCCGGCGTGGGTGGGCGCGCTGTGGATCGGGCGCTTCAGCCGTGGGCGCGGCGTCGGTCATCGTCGTCTCCGCTTGCGGCGTCGGGGGCGGCGACCCCGGCGACCTCCAGGTAGATGCGCTCCAGCCGGCGCACGTTCTCCTCGATGTGGAAGGTCCGCGCGTGCTCGCGGCAGGCAGCGGCCATGCGGCTGCGCAGGTCGGTATCGGTGAGCAGGCGAGCCAGCGCCGCGGCCATCGCGGGGCCGTCGTCCTGCGGGACGATGAGGCCGGTGCGCTCGTGCACGACGACGTCCACCGTTCCCGCGACGGGGAACGCCGCGACGGGCTTTCCCGCGGCGATCGCTTCGATCACGACCCCCGGCAGCCCCTCGCCCCAGCGCGACGGGAGCGCGACGGCGTCGGCGGCGGCGAGGATGTCGGGGATGTCGGCGCGCTGGCCCGCGAAACGCACGGAGCCCTCCAGTGCCAGGGCGCGGGCGAGGCTTTCGCAGGCGCTGCGCGTCGGGCCGTCGCCGGCGATCAGGAGCACCGCGTCGGGGCAGCGCAGGCGCAGCGAGGGCATCGAGCGGATGAGGATGTCGTGCCCCTTCTCCGGCGCCATGCGTCCGACGACGGCGACGACCGGGGCGCTCTCGGGGATCCGCAGTTCGGCCCGGACGCGGGCCCGCGCATCCGGGGCGGGATTGGCGAAGCGGTCCACGTCGATCCCGTTGAGGAGTGTGCGGGCCTTATGGGGCGGGATGGCCCAGTCGCGCACGGCCAGGTCGGTGACGGGGCCGGCGCAGCCGAGGGCCAGGTCGGTCCATGGCGCGAGGCGGCGCGCGAGGAAGCGCACGGTGGGTGTCGGGCTCTTGGTGTCGCGCAGGTGGATGATGGCGCGGCAGCCGGCGGCACGCGCGGCGAGGCGGCCGAGGATCATCGCCTTCTCGCCCATGAGGTGCAGCACGTCGCTGCGGGCGCGCCGGACGAGGCGGACCAGGTCGGCCAGCGCCCGCGGGTCCCACTTGGACCGGCCGAGGAAGACCGGCGGAAAGCCGATGGCCTCGAAGCGGGCCGCCATCGGGTGGTGCGGGCGAAGGACGCACAGAAGCGGGTCTACCAGCGAGCGATCGAAGCGCGGCAACTGCTCCAGCAGCAGACGACCGGGGCCGTGGATCACGCCGCCGGCGAAGCCGAGGTGATCGATGACGATCATGACGCGAACGGGCAGGGTCGCGCTGGCGCGGGCCGCGCGCCGATCCGGCGCGGGCGGGCGGGTGTCGGTGGCGGCGGGCTGGAGGGCGATCATGCGGGTTCCTCGCAGGGAGCGGGGGGCGCGGCGTGGGCGGTGAGGCGGCGGTCGTCGGCCGCGTCGGATGGGAGGCCGCGGGGGCGGGTGGTCATCTCCGTTTGGGGGATGAGGATGGTGTTCTCCGGCACGTCCTTGCGCACGACGGCTCCGGCGCCGATCACGCTGCCGCCGCCGATGCGGACGCCGTCGAGGACGATGACCCCGGCGCCGAGCCAGACGTCGTCGCCGATGACGACGGGGCCCTGGGAGTAGAGTTCCTGGTGCATGATCGGCGTGCCGCACAGGTCCGTGCGGTAGCGGCCGCCGCCGATGTAGCAGCGGCCGGCGACCAGCACGTGGTTGCCCAGGCGGATGCCGCCGGCGGAGGAGAGGATGCAGTGGGAGCCGATGGAGCAGCCGTCGCCGATGGCGATGGAGCCGGTCTTGCACTGGACGATGCTGCCGCGGGCGATGAGGCAGTCGTCGCCGATGATGATGCCCTCGTCGCCGCCGCCGCGGGCGTCGAGGAGGCAGTCGTCGTCGATGGCGGTGCGGTCGCCGATGGAGATCGAGAGCGGGTGGCGCAGGGCGATGCCGCGGCCGAACTGCACGCCGCGGCCCAGGCGGCGGAAGATGCCGCGGTAGAGGCGCGAGCGCAGGAGGAAGCCCGGCGCGCCGGGCATGTTGGCGGCCAGGGCGATGGTCAGTTCGTGGCGCAACAGGGGCAGCAGGCCGCGGCGGCCGATGAAGAAGTCCTGGTACTTCGCCAGCGCCGAGCGGTCGCGGGAGGCGAGGGAGCCGATGACCGGCTCCTTATGCAGCACTCGGCGCGGCCTGCGGGGCGGCGGCGTCTGCCGGACCATGGTCCCTCCTTTCCAGTTCGGCGAGCATGCGCTCGGGGGCGTCGGTGGGGCGGATGAGGCCCTGGCGCACGTACCACAGCGCGGTGCGGGCGATCCCCTCGGGCATGTCCACGCGCGGCACAAAGCCGAGGAGGCGACGGGCCTTGTCGGTGCTGAAGGCGCGGTTGTTGATGAAGAAGTGGGCGCGGCGCGGGTGAAGCGGGGGTTCGATCCCAAGTGGGCGGCAGAGCAGTTCGCAGGCGCGGCTGGCGGCCAGCAGCGGGCCGATGGGCAGTCGCCAGCGCGGCGGGGGCGCGCCGACAGCCTGGGCGACCAGCGTGACCAGTTCGCTGAGCGTCACCCAGCGCGGGCCGGCGAGGATGAACACCTCGGAGCGGACGGCCTCCGGGTGCTCGCCGCAGAGGAGCATGGCGTCCACGAGATCGTCGATGTAGATCCCGTGAAAGAGCGTGCGGCCGTCGCCGAAGAGGCAGAATGTGCCGCGCTGGACGCTGCGGAAGAGTTTGAGAAAGCGCAGGTCGCCGGGGCCGTACATCGACGCGGGTCGGACGACGACGCCGGGGGGATCGGTGCGCCGGAAGGCCTCGCGGGCGCGGATGTCGCCCTCGGCCTTGGAGCGCTGGTAGGCGTCGCCGGGGTTGAGGGGGGAGTCCTCGGTGCAGGGGATCTGCGGGACGTCGCCGTGGACGCCGATGGTGCTGGTGTGGATGGTGCGGGCGACGCCGTGCTGCCGCGCGGCCTCGAGGATGTTCTCCACGCCCCGGGCGTTGACGCCGAAGAAGTAACTGTCGGGCTGGGCGAAGGTGCGGAACGCGCCGGCGGCGTTGTAGATGGTCTCGACTCCCTCCGCGGCGCGGAGGACGTCGGCCCGGTTCTCGATGAAGCCGGTGACGATCTCGACGTTCTGGGCGATGAGCGGAGCGACGCGGCTGCTGGGGCGCACCAGGGCGCGGACGCGCCGGCCGCGCTGGACCAGCGCGCGGGTGAGGTGGCCGCCGAGGAAGCCGGTGGCGCCGGCGACGAGCGTGGTCATGAGGTCCTCCGGATGCGGGGTGCGAGCAGTTCGGCGACGGGGCGCGCCGCGCCCCAGCAGCGCCTCTCCACGCGCTGGCCGACGCGGCCGTAGAACTCGGCGATGCGCCGGCGGAAGGCCTCGGGGCCGTACTCGCGCCGGGCCAGGGCGCGCTCGGCGTCGCCGAGGCGGCGGCGCAGTTCGGGCGCGGCGAGCAGACGCCGCAGGCCGTCGGCCATGGCGGAGGCGTTGGGCGCCACGAGCAGCGCGGTGTCGTCGGTGAGGACCTGCGTGTGCGTCGGCAGGCGCGTCGCGAGCACCGGACGGCCGGACTGGAGGTACGAGTAGAGTTTCATGGGTGTGTTGCGGCCGGCGCAGCGCGGAGAGACGAGGATGTCCGCCGCGGCGAGGATGTTGCCGAGGCGCTCCAGCGGGCGCGGGCCGAGCATGCGCACGCGCCCCTGGCGCCACAGCGCCGCGGGGATGCGGCGGAGCAGGCGGGCTTCGGCCCCCGACTTGCCCCCGCCCACGACGATGAGCGTCGCCCGCGCAAAGTCCGGCGCGACCCGCGTGAACGCATCAAGCAGGAGGGGGAGGCCCTGGTAGGGCTCGAGGTTGCCGACGTACACGATGCGCGGCCCGTCGATCGCGGCGATCTCCGCGTCGGGCTCCTCGTCGCCGGTGTTCAGGGGCATGTCGGGGAGGAGGGCGATGTCGGCGGCCGGGTGCATCCGGCGCACGTCGTCCACCAGCGCGGGGCAGACGGCCAGCACGCCCAGCGCCGATCGCACGGCGCGGCGCTCCATCGCCGCGAACGCCGCGGCCGCCGGGAGGAGCAGCGGGTTCTTGTCCCGGATCTGCTCGCACATGAGCGAGTCCATGTCGTAGACGAAGGGGATGCCCAGGCGGCGCTTGATGAGCATCGCGATAAACGCGGCCTCCTCGACGGCGTGGATGAGTTCGTAACTGCCGGTGGCCGCGAGGCGCAGTGCGGCGCGGAGCATCCGAACGTCGCAGACGGCCTTGCGCCAGGATGGGCCGATGGGCACGCTGTGAACGCCGGGCGGGCGCTGGATGCGGCGGATGCGCACGCCGCTGTCGCGCACGTCCTCGCCGGCGTGGTACGCGAGGATCTCGACCCGGTGGCCCAGCGAGACGACGGCGCGGGCGGCGGCGCGCACGGCGATCGGTGTGCCGCGGGGAACAAAGTACGGCTGGGGGGCGAGGAAGAGCACGTTCATGGTGTTCCTCCTTGTGGGAAGGGCGGCGCGCCAACGCCGCTTGCCGCGGCGACAGCGCGAGCGGTGGGCGTGGGTGCGGGGCCTTGAGCGGTTGCGGCCGTGCTGGGGAGGCCGACGGCGCGGGCCAGGCGGCGCAGTTCCCGCTCGCATCGCTCCCGGTCCCATCCCAGCATTGCCGCGGCGGTGCGGCCAGCCGCGAGGGCGTCGGCGGGCACGAGGCCCCAGGCCGTGCGGCGGAGGACGAGATCGTCGAGATGGACGACCGATTCCGTGGCGGCGATGCGGCGGATGTGCGCGGCGGCCTCCGGCCCGTTGTCGGGCCCGCGTGGGTCGAGGAGCCCCGGCCAGGTGTCGGTGGCGGGGCGTTGCGTGTCTGCGGGCGGGCGGCGCTCGTGCCGCGGCGCGGGCAGCGCGGCGGAGACGACACGTTCCGCGACAGCGCGCGCGGTCGTGTATTTCACGCCGGAGACGCTCCACAGGTCGCGCGGACCGCCAAGGTCCGCGTGATGGACGATCCGCGGCCGCTCGGCCTGTCGCGCCGTCCCCGGCGGGTGCGCCGGGAGCAGGCCGCTGAGGACGGCGAGCACACAGTCGCGCGAGGCGCCTAAGCCGGGGGCGGCGGCGCGGAGGTCGGCGATGAATCGCGCGATCTGCGCCTCGGTCGGCCGCGGGTCGGCGCAGTCCGCGGCGCACGCATCGTGGAACGTTCCCGCCAGCACACGTCCGGCGCACGGGACGAGGAAGTACGTCCGTGAGCCCGGCGCATCGCGGCGAACCGCGACGGCCGCGTTGCACGGCGGCGGCACATCCAGCAACAGGTTGAAGGCGAGCGAGGGCGCAAAGAGATCGCCGCGGTCAGGGCCGGTGCGGTCCAGCCGGTTTGCCAGCGCAGCGCACGACGGTCCAGCGCAGTTGATCACCACCGGCGCGCGGAACTCCTCCACGTCCCCCGCCACCACGTCCTGCGCCCGCACGCCCGCGACGGCGCCGCCGGGGCCGGTGAGCAGATCGGTGACCTCGACGTAGTTCAGCGCCTCGGTCCCGCACGCGCATGCCCAGCGGATGATTTCGATCAGCACGCGCTCCGGGCAGGTCATCACCGCGTCATGCCACACGCCCGCGGGACTTAACGAGCGGAGGTCCAGGGCGCCCAGCCACCGCGACGCTTCCTCCGGCGCAAGCACGCCCGGTGCGGGGACCGGCGCGCGGTCGTCGGCGCAGGGCCGTTGGCCGAGGGCCCGTGCGAGCGCCAGCGCCGAGCGGAATGCCCACGGCCGTCGCAGCCCGCGTCCATCCAGCGGCATGATGCACGCCAGCGGCCGCGCCAGGTCCGGGAAGGCCGCGAGGAACCACCGCTGCTCCCGCGCCGATTCGCGCGAGCGCCGCAGGTCGAGCGATTGCAGGTACCGCAGCCCGCCGTGGATGATCCGCAGGCTCGCGCGGCTGACGCCGCCGCCGAAGTCCGCCTGCTCCAGCAGCAGCGGGCGCCGGCCGCGGCGTGCCGCCTCGAGGGCCACGCACGCGCCGTAGATCCCGCCGCCAATGACGATGAGGTCGTGCGAACGCCGCGCGGCTCCGTGGACGTCGCGATGGATCGCCCCGTGGCTCACGCGCCGCCCTCCCCGGCGCCCGCGCGTGGCGAGAGGCGCAGCAACGCCTGCGAGGCAAGCGCGGCGAGCGGGCCGCGCCGGCGTCCGAAAGTTGTCGCGTTCCCGCCGGCTGTGAGCAGTGCCGGCGTGAGGCTCGCCAGCGGGCGACTCGGGTCGTAGGGGCACCGCAGCGTGAGGCCGTAGGACCCCGCGATGGCCGCGTCGCGCCGGATCGGGAGCGGGTCGGTTCCCGCGAGCACCGGCACCCGGAGTGCGCGGGCGCGGCGGAGCGAGCCGAGGTAGATGTTCACCATCACGGAGC
>CALAFV010000541.1 GCA_937891445.1 uncultured Phycisphaerales bacterium
TGCCAAGAGCCTTGGAGCTAAAAATAGCAAGGAACTGGAACATCTTGCTACATGCCTTTGGGTTGAGCGCCGAGAGCACGAGTCCGACGACGGAGTAATTGTTCGTCGTGTCCTTGAACTGAAGCCGAAGTACAGTGCTTTCGAAGTTCAGCGTGCGCTTAAGGAGGCCCGCATCGTGGCTACGGCGCTCTCTAGGTGAGAGGGGCATACGCCAAAGGAAGACATCATTTGGTATATCTCCACCGTAGCCGTTGTGGTCGGAGGAACCATTGTGGGCTCCGAAGTTGGCGTCGTTGTTCCCCGAGCCAGGGAACGAGTAAAGAGGGGTGTAGGCGATCGCGCGAGCGTGGGTGCTGCTGCGCTGGACGCGTTGTGAAGCAACCCTCACGCGCGGCGAGAGATGGGTGAAGCCTGCCGAAGCAACTTCTTAAGTCGGCTGACGTGGGACGCTTGCGCCGCGCGGACGGAGACGGTGCTGCGCCGGGCCGCGACGGGCGCGGGGTAAACCAAGGGATTTCTGAGGTGGGCGGCGCGTTGCTTCGGAACCGGGGGGTCCGATAGAGTCGGCGCATCGGCGCGGCCCCCGCGGGGGAGACTCACATGTTTGGGCGATCGCGAGCATCGACGCGGAACGAGCGGCACGGCCGCGCGGGAGTCGCCGCGCCGGCGCTCCGACAGTTCGGCGTCGCCGGAGGCTGAACCCGCGTCCGGGCCGGCGGCGGTCAGATCGGCCACCTCCTCGGCCCGCCCCCGGCCACGCGGCTGGGGGCGGGCTTTGGCCCCGGGTTGCTCGCCCGAACTCAGAATCGCCTCGATGCTGCACGCGGCGTAAACTGAGGCCAGTTCCGCCCACCGGAAACCCACAGATGCTGCAGACGCGATTCCCGGCCGCTCGTCGCCGGCGCGAGGATGATGGCGTGCGCCCCTTCGCCGCCGAACTCCTCGAGCCCCGCACGCTCCTCTCGCACGCGCCCTTCCCGGATCTCTCGCTTCTGGAGAACCCCGCCAACCCGGTCTTCCGCCTCGACACCACGTTCGGAACGGTGGACATCGAGTTGTTCTCGGACGCCGCACCCGGAACGCTCGCCGCGTTCCTCGATCAACTCTCGCTGCTCGACGGCGGCGCGTTCCACCGCAGCGTGCCGGGGCAACTCCTCCAGGTCGGCACGTTCGCCTACGGGCGCTCCGAGCCCGTGTCGTGGCTCCCCGGCGAGACGATCCTCCTCGGCGGTCCTCGCGCCTTCGGCGGCACGGGCGAGCGCGTCGCCCCGGATGCGCCGATCGGCCCCGTCTTCGTGGATGACCTGGACCCGGCCCGCGAGCCGCTCCAATGGACCGTCTCGATCAACGAGGTGTTCGAGCGCGTCCGGATTCGCGACCCGCTCCACGCGCCGGAGGACTTCGCACGCGGCGCGGCGGCCCTGACGTTCAACCTCCGCGACAACCCGACGGACCCGATCGACACCTTCATGCCCGGCGAACTCTTCACCGCCTCGCGCGTCATCGGGCGCGTGCTGCCGGGCCCGTCGCGCGACGTGATCTCGATGATCGCTGGGCTGCCGACCTTCGATGCCTCCCTCTACGGGCAGGGCCGGCTGCTGAACTTCTCCGAGTTGCTGGGCCTCTTCCCCGTCACCGGCGGGTTCACGCCGAATCAGCCGCAGGACATGCCGCGGGTGCACCACAGCGTGCTGGTCACCGACGCGGAACTCATCAAGCCCGCCGGCGCCGCCGAGTTCTTCGTCCAGCGGCTGTTCATCCCCGAAGGGTTCAGCGCCCCGGCGATCTCGGAGTTCGTGCCGATCTACAACCCGGGGCCCGAAGCGGTGCACTACCAACTCATCGCCCGCTTCGAGGACGCCGCCAACGTCCGCACGGCGCTCGGGCGCGACCTGGTCATCGCCTCCGGCACAATCGAACCCGGCGCCCGCGGCGGCGTCACCATCGCCGGCGAGGGCGTCGCGCTGATCCCCTGGGGCAGCGCGTACGCGCTGGAACTCCAGTCCACCGGCCCGCTGAGCGCCACGCTCAGCCACTACGACTTCGGCGCGGCCACCGGCGAGAACTTCACCTCCGACCCCACCGCCGCGTGGCTGTTCGCCGACGTGGAGATCGGGGAACTGCCCGACAACATCGACACCGCGAGTTTCCTCGTCTGGCACAACACCGCGGACCAGGCGGCCGAGATCGAGGTCGTCTTCATGCCGCAGGACGGGGCCGGCGAAATCCAGACGCGCCTGCTGACCACCGGCGCCCTCCGCCGCGGCGGGCTGGCGCTGTGGCAACTGGGCCTGCCCGGCGGGCGCTACGCGATCGCGGTGACCTCGTCCCAGCCGCTGGTCGCCGCGGTCTCGCAGTACCGCACGCAGGGCGACGCCGGCGCGAGCACAGAACTGGGCGTCGCGGGGTCGCCGAGCCTCGGCGGCGCGCTGCCGATGGTCTCGCTCGCCGGCGGCGCTTCGCAGGTCGTCACCATCTGGAACCCCGCCGACCCGCGCGACGAGCACCCCACCGACCCGACCGCCGAGGTCACGCTCACCTTCACGCCCGTGGACGCCGACCTGTCGCCGGTGCAGCGCGTCCTCACCGTCGCCGCTGGCCAGAGCGTCCGATTCGACACCGCCGAGATCGCCGCGGCGCTGGGCGACTCGTCCTTCGTCGTCCGCTTCGCATCCACCGCTCCGGTCGTCGTGCGCGGCTCGCGCGTGCAGTCGGGGGACGTCGCGGCCACCGGCTTCTCCCCCTTCACGGCCCGCACCTGGCGCATCGCCGAGGGGTTCATGGACCCCGCCCGCGCCGGCATCGACGTCCTGGAGTTCCTCGGTGTCTACAACCCCAACGGCCTGCTCACCGCGCAGACCGACGTCACCGTGACCTTCCACTTCACCGACGGCTCGTCGATCTCGCTCGACTTCTCCCTCGCGCCCAACACGCATCTCTCGCTGGCCCTGCACGAGGCCGAGACGCTGCTGGAGCAGGCTGCGGCGGGCCGGAACTTCTACAGCATCGATGTCGAGGCGAGCCTCCCAGTCGTCGTCGCCTTCTGGCACTACGACCTCACGCTCGGCGGCCCCACGCCCGCCGGCGGCTTCGGCACCCTCGCCGACCCCTTCGGCGACCTGACACCCCTGGGCGGAGCGTGACCGCCAACAAGCCCCCGGCCCAGCGCCGACTCATGAGCCGCCCCGCCCGAGGACTCCCCCGGGCGGGGCGGCTGCGATAATGCCGCATGCCCGACACCGCCGACCTCATCGCCGCCGCGCGCGAAGCCGTCTACGCCGCGGGGCGGATCTGCAGGATGGTCCAGACCAACAAGGACCGCTTGCGCGAACTCGTCAAGGACGACAACTCCCCCGTCACCGTCGCCGACTTCGCCTCGCAGGCGATCGTCGCGTACATCCTCTCCCAGCGGCTGGGCCAGGCCCTTGACGGGCCTCACGCCCTGCACCTGGTCGGCGAGGAGACCTCGGCCTTCCTCCGCAACCCCGAGCACGCCGCGCACCTCGCCGCCACCCTCGCCGCCGTGCAGGAGTTCTGGCCCGACTGCGACGAGGCCTCTCTCCTCCGGGCCGTCGACTGCGGCGCGGGCGACCCGCACCACGCCGAGTTCTGGACCCTCGACCCCATCGACGGCACCAAGGGCTTCATCCGCGGCGAGCAGTACTGCGTCGCTCTGGCGTACATCGAGCGCGGCGTGCCGACGCTCGCCGCCATGGCCTGCCCGAACCTCCCGCGCGACTTCAACCGCCCCCTCGAAGAGCCCGACCCGCACGGGTGCATCTACCTCGCGCACCGACGCGGCGACTCGGCCACGCCCTGGGGGCTCTACGAACTCCCGGCGGACGACCCCAAGGCCCAACCCCTGCACATCCAGCGTCTGCCGCGCCGCCCGGAGTCGCCGATCACCATCGTCGAGCCGGTCGAGAGCGGGCATACCTCCTTCGAGCGCGTCCGGCGCGTGCTCGCCCGGGTGGGGCCCGCCCTCCCGCCGGTGCGGATCGACAGCCAGTGCAAGTACGCCGTGGTCGCCCGCGGACAGGCCGACTGCTACATCCGCCTGCCGCGGCCGGGGAGCACCTACGTCGAGCGGATCTGGGACCACGCCGCGGGGGCGCTGATCGCTGCCGAAGGCGGTTGCCTGGTCTCCGACGCGGCGGGTCGAGAACTGGACTTTTCCCACGGCCGCGGCCTCGAACGCAACCGCGGGATCGTCGTCGCCGAGCCGGAACTGCACGGCCGACTGATCGAGGCGATCAGGGCGGAAGGGGCCGAGGGAGGCCCGCTGCCGGCCTGATCCCACCCGGACGACGCCGGACGCGGCTCACCCGGTCCACCGGGGCGACCGATACTCCCCGCGGGCGCGGCTGGCACGAACCAGCCGGAGGTATCCTCAGTACCTAACCTGCCCCCCCGGCTCGGCTTCCCGCCGGACCGGGAGCGGCTCAGTCAGCGCAGGGCGGAGGGTTTGACGGGGCCTGATCGGGAACCACGCCGATCCGGTCCCGGACCCGTCCGGCCGAACCGATACGTGTCGGACGACCAGGGAGGGGGCTGGGGGCACTGGGAGGGGGGGCAGGAGACGTGTGTCATGGCGAAGGGTGATCTGGTTGTCGTCACCGGCGCGGGGGGGTTCATCGGGGGGCACCTGGCCGGTGACCTGCTCAAGCAGGGGTGCCGCGTCCGGGCGGTGGACATCAAGCCCCTGAGTGAGTGGTACCAGATCCACAAGGGGGCGGAGAACATCGCCGGGCCGGCCCGGGGCGACCTGCGGAACCTGGAGAACTGCCGCCGGGCCGTGCGGGGCGCCACCGAGGTCTACCAACTCGCCGCCGACATGGGCGGGATGGGCTTCATCGAGAACAACAAGGCCCTGTGCATGCTCAGCGTGCTGACCAACACGCACATGCTGATGGCGGCGCACGAGGCCGGCGTGCAGCGGTTCTTCTTCTCCTCCTCCGCCTGCGTCTACAACGCTGACAAGCAGCGCGACCCCAACGTGACGGCGCTGAAGGAAGAGGACGCCTACCCGGCCATGCCCGAGGACGGCTACGGCTGGGAGAAACTCTTCAGCGAGCGGATGTGCCGCCACTTCCGCGAGGACTTCGGCCTCGAGACGCGCGTGGCCCGCTACCACAACGTCTACGGCCCGCACGGCACGTGGGAGGGCGGGCGCGAGAAGGCTCCCGCCGCCATCTGCCGCAAGGTCATCGCCGCGAAGATCAGCGGCAGGCACGAGATCGAAATCTGGGGCGACGGCACCCAGACCCGCTCGTTCATGTACATCAGCGACTGCCTCCGCGGCACGCGCATGATCATGCGCTCGGGGATCCTCGAGCCGATCAACCTCGGCTCCAGCGAACTGGTGAGCATCAACCAGCTCGTGGACATCGCCGAGGAGATCGCCGGCATCACGCTGGAGCGGAAGTACAAACTCGACGCCCCGCGCGGCGTCGCCGGGCGCAACAGCGACAACACGCTCATCCGCCAGTACCTGGGGTGGGAGCCCGACACGCGCCTGCGCGAGGGCATGGAACTCACCTACCGCTGGATCTACGACCAGTTCGTCGCCAAGTACAACGCCCAGACCGCCGCCAAGGCCATGGTGTCGCTCACCGGCCAGGGCACGGGCGCGAGCGAGAGTTACACCAACATCCTGACAAAGGGCGGCCCGGCCTCGAGCCGCTCCAGCGTCACCGCCCCGAAGAAGGCCACGCGCGGCAAGAAGAAGACCGCCCGCTCGGCCGCCGCGCCCAAGAAGAAGGCCCGCCCCGCGAAGGCCAGGGCGAGCAAGGCGAAGAAGACCAAGGCCCGCGGCAAGCGCGGCGTCGCGTGGCTCGCCGACATGCCGTCGTGGGACGCCAACGGCACGCCGCGTAAGAGCCGCCGTCGCGCCGGCTCCCGGGCCTGATTGATCGGGCCCCGCGCGGAACCAACCCCACAGCGGCGCCGAGGTCTACCGCGAGGCCGGATCAGCCCGATGCCCAAGCCACGACCCAACACGATCCTGGTGATGAGCCAGGTCTACGTCCCCGACCCGGCCAGCGTCGGCCAGCACATGCACGACGCCGCGGCCGAACTGGTCCGCCGCGGCTTCCGCGTCGTCGTCCTCACCTCCGCCCGCGGCTACGACGACCCGACGGTCCGCTACCCGGCACGCGAGACGCTCGACGGCGTTGAGATCCGCCGCCTGCCGCTCTCATCCTTCGGCAAGAAGTCCATTCCGCTGCGCCTCCTCGGCGGCGTCCTGTTCATGCTCCAGGCGATCCTTCGCGGGCTCTTCACACGCGATCTCCGCGCCGTGCTGGTCAGCACGTCGCCCCCGATGTGCGCCGCCGCGGCGCTGGTGATCGGGGCGCTGCGCCGGGCGCCGATCAAGTACTGGGTCATGGACCTCAACCCGGACCAGATGATCGAACTGGGCAAACTCCGCCCCGATGCGCCCGCGGCCCGGATCTTCGACGCCTTCAACCGCATCGTCCTCGGCCGCGCCGCGGACGTCGTCGCCCTCGACCGCTTCATGGCCGACCGCCTGCTCCGCAAGCGGGACGTCCGCTCCAAACTCTCCGTGATGCCCCCGTGGCCGCACGACGACCACCTGGAGGTCATCCCGCACGAGTCCAACCCCTTCCGCAAGGAGCACGGGCTGGAGGGCAAGTTCGTCGTGATGTACAGCGGCAACCACGGCTTCTCCACGCCCGTCAAGACGATCGTGGACGCCGCGCTGCGCCTCCAGCACCGCGACGACATCGTGTTCATGTTCATCGGCGGCGGCGTGGGCAAGAAGGACGTGGACCGCGCCATCGCGGAGCACAAGCCCGCGAACATCCGCAGCCTCCCCTATCAGCCGCTGGACCGGATCAAGTACTCCCTCTCCGCGGCGGACGTGCACCTGGTCAGTGTCGGCAACGACGTCGTCGGCGTCGTCCACCCGTGCAAGGTCTACGGCGCGATGGCCGTCGCCCGGCCCATCCTCCTGCTGGGCCCGGACCCCTGCCACGTTTCTGACCTCGTCCGCGAGCACAACCTCGGCTGGCAGATCTCCCACGGCGACGTGGACGGGGCCGTGGGGACGCTCGAGCAGATCGTCGCGACGCCGCGCGAGGAACTGGCCGCGATGGGCGCCCGCGCCCGCGCCCTGATCGAGCGCGAACTGAGCAAGAACGTCCTGTGCGGCCGCTTCTGCGACGTCGTCGAGCGCGGCCTGAAGCCCGGCGCCGAGCCGGCGGCCGACCAGATCGTGGCGCCGGGCGGCTTCGGCATCGCGGCGCTGGTGCGCGAGGCCGGAGGAACGGTCCTCGACCTCGGGATCGAACCCGACGACCTGCCGGGGATCGGGGCGGCCATTCGCCGCGCCCGCGAGGCGCGGGCCGAC
>CALAFV010000542.1 GCA_937891445.1 uncultured Phycisphaerales bacterium
GCGTCTCTCGACGATCCCCGACGACGCCGACCCGCAAGAGGTGAACGCCCTGGTCACCACCGTCCTGCGCGACCCCTTTCTCCCCACCCTCATCGCCCTCGCCCCCCTGATCAACTCCACCTCCCCCACCTCCGCACCCCTCCCCGACTCCGGCTAGTGCCTGGTGCCTGATGCCTAGTGCCTCATGCCTCCCACCACACCCAAACCCGGGTCTCTTGCGGGCCCGCTTGCCCCTCCGGTACAGTGCCCCTCCGGAGGAGCCCGGTCCATGTTCGCCCTGCTCAAGCGCGAGATCCCCTGCATCGGTTCGGTCCACTTCCGTGGCTCCCCGGGGGTGCCTCCCCGTGCGGAGGAGTTCACCTACCTCAAGGCCTACGGCGTTCAGATCACCCGCACCGACCCCGGCCCCTCCGCGCACTGGTCGCTCCAACTCCGCCACGACAAGTGGGGCGAGGCCGAAGTCGTCGCGCTGCGCGACATGCCCCCCTGCCCGCACGTCCTCATCGACTGGTCCCCCACCCTCAGCGATGAGGAGAAGCGGCAGGCCAAGGCCGCCGGCCCCGGCGTCTCCGTCCGCATGGCTTCGACGCGCCGCAACGTCCTGGCCGACCGCAAACGCCTTCTCCGCTACCTCTCCTGGCTCATGGGCGACGACGGCGTCATCGCCACCGACCACGGCTCGGAACTCTTCTGGTCCCGCGGCATGCTCGACGACGAACTCTCCCACGACGCCGACCTCGACGTCGAGGCCCTCTACTGCATCCACGCCGTCGGCCCCGACACCAACGGCGCCGACAAGGACGACGACGGCGAAGGCCCGCGGCTTACCTGGGTCCACACCCACGGCCTGGCGAACGTCGGCGCCTTCGACTTCGACATCCTCAACCCCGGCCCGAGCCTCGGCCTGTCGGACCCCCTCCGCGCCATCGCCTTCGCCATCCTCGAGGGCGCCGTCCAGCCCAACACCGCCGACTACCCCCTCGCCTACCCCGGCGGCAACGTCCGCTTCGTCCCCGCGTACGAGTTCCAGCGCTCCGCGCCGCCGGAGTTCGCGGCCCTGCGCGACCACGACGAGAACCACAGCGACCGCCGCGCCGTCCTCTGCGAGCCGGTCCGCGGCCTGCTGGGCCGATTCCGCAAGAAGGTCCGCCCCAGCCGCTTCCTCTCCGGCGACATCCCCGATGAGATCGTCTACCACTTCTCCCACGCCGCCACCGAACTCATGGCCCAGCGGGCCCGCAACACCTTCGGCGTCTTCCGCGCCCTGCTCGAGGAACTGGCCGAGTTCCAACTCCCCGCCATTGTGAAACTGGGGTATCCGACGGCCCCCGCCGAGGCCGGCGGCCGCGAACACCTGTGGTTCGAGGTCCACACCGTCCGCGGCGACACCATCGACGCGACCCTCGTCAACCAACCGCACGCCGTCCCCACCATGAACCAGGGCGACCGCGGCGAGCACAGCGCCGAACTGCTCAGCGACTGGGTGATCATCACCCCCATCGGCCACATCAACCCGCGCCAGATGCGCCCCGCCCGCGAGATCCGCGAGGACAAGGGCCGGTTCCGAGAGTTCATGCGACTCGTGAGCACGATGCACCCGGGAGAGGGCTGAGCCGCGGGCGTTGGGCCGCTTCATCGTGTATGGTGTGAAGGCGCCAGGCGCGGCGGGGACACCGGAACCGGGGCGGGCCCGCCGCGAATGGAGGACGTTCATCGCCCGCGCTTCTGTCGCGGGCCGTTGCCGGAGTTGCCCATGTTGCCCCATCTGCCGCGCCGGATCGGCGCCTCCGCCGCCGCCGCCGCCCTGCTCCTCGCCGCTCCCGCCGCCCTCGCGCAGCCCGCCGAGGAATGCGGGCTCGTCCTCACGCCCGAGGAGGCCCAGATCGCCCTGCGCCTCCAGGCCTCGGGCGCCTACACCCTGCCCGCCGGCGGCGCCGGCCTCCGCAGCATGTGCGAGATCCCCCTGGCGATCCATGTCGTTCGCCGCTCAAACGGCACCGGCGGCCTCCAGCCGCAGTGGATCGCCCAGTGCATCGCCGACGCCAACGCCGTCTACGCCCCCATCGGCGTCTCGTTCTTCCAGGTCGGCCCCACCGACTACATCAACTCCGACGCCTTGTACAACATCGCCGACCTCAACGAGACCAACCAACTCCGCGGCATGAACGTCGTCCCCGGCGCGATCAACGTCTACTTCGTCGAGGACGCCTACTACTGCGGCATCTCCTCGTTCACCTTCAGCAGCGTGCAGGGCATCGTGATGAACAACAACTGCACGCCCCGCGAGAACAACCACTCGACCTTCCCGCACGAACTCGGCCACTACTTCGACCTCTTCCACACGCACGAAACCGCCTACGGCCGCGAGTGCCCCAGCGGCTGGAACTGCGCCACCACCGGCGACCTGATCTGCGACACCCCCGCCGATCCCGGCCTCTCCGGCGTCGTCAACGCCGCCTGCGTCTACACCGGCAGCACGCAGTTCGCCTGCGGCGAGGACATCTCCTACCACCCGCCGACGCGCAACTACATGTCCTACTCCCGCAAGGAGTGCCGCGTCGAAATGACCCAGCAGCAGTACGACCGCGCGCTGGCGACCCTCCTCAACCTGCGCGCCGAGTTCACCTGCCCCACGGCGTGCCCCGCCGACTGGGACGGCGACGGCGGCGTCAACTCC
>CALAFV010000543.1 GCA_937891445.1 uncultured Phycisphaerales bacterium
CGGAGGCTCGGCGGCCGGGTCGGCGCGGCTGGCACCGGACTTGTACCTGATCGGGCGTTCACTCGACCCCGCGGGACGGGGCGTACCAACATGTACCGGACACGGCCGGTCCCGGAGCGTGGTCGGCCGCGGAGGACAGGACCATGGCCTCTTCGAAGATCATCGGCATCGACCTTGGCACGACCAACTCCTGCGTGGCCATCATGGAGGGGGGGACGCCAAAGGTCCTGATCAACTCCCTGGGCAACCGCATCACGCCCTCGGTGGTCGCGTTCACCGACAAGGGGGAGCGGCTGGTCGGCACGCCGGCCAAGCACCAGCAGGTGACCAACCCCAAGAACACGATCTACTCGATCAAGCGCTTCATGGGCCGGCGGCACAAGGAGGTGGCGTCGGAGGAGAAACTGGTGCCCTACGAGGTCGTCGGCGGGCCGGAGGACTTCGTGAAGGTTCGCGTGCGGGGGGAGGAGTACACGCCGCAGCAGATCTCCGCGTTCATCCTCCAGGATCTGAAGAAGACGGCCGAGGACTACCTGGGCGAGAAGGTCGAGCGGGCGGTGATCACCGTGCCGGCATACTTCAACGACGCCCAGCGCCAGGCGACCAAGGACGCCGGTGAGATCGCGGGGCTGAAGGTCGAGCGGATCATCAACGAGCCGACGGCCGCGGCCCTGGCCTACGGGCTTGACAAGAAGAAGAACGAGAAGGTCGCGGTCTTCGACCTGGGCGGCGGCACGTTCGACATCTCGATCCTGGATGTCGGCGACGGCGTCTTCGAGGTGCGGGCGACCAACGGCGACACGCACCTGGGCGGCGACGACTGGGACCAGCGGCTGATCGACTACGTCGCGGAGGAGTTCCGCAAGAAGGAAGGGATCGACATCCGCAAGGACCCGATGGCGCTGCAGCGCATCAAGGAGGCGGCGGAGAAGGCGAAGATCGAACTCTCCACGATGCAGGAGACGACGATCAACCTGCCGTTCATCACCGCCGACCAGACGGGTCCGAAGCACCTCCAGCAGAGCATCACGCGGGCGAAGTTTGAGAGCCTGTGCGAGGACCTCTACCAGCGCCTGAAGGATCCCTGCATCCAGGCGCTGAAGGACGCCAAACTTGAGGCCAAGGACATCGACGAGGTGGTCCTGGTCGGCGGCTCGACGCGCATGCCTCGGGTGCAGCAGATCGCGAAGGAACTCTTCGGCAAGGAGCCCAACAAGAGCGTCAACCCGGACGAGGTCGTCGCGATCGGCGCCGCGATCCAGGGCGGCGTGCTCAAGGGCGAGGTCAAGGACGTGCTGCTGCTGGACGTCACGCCGCTGTCGCTGGGCGTTGAGACGCTCGGCGGCGTGATGACGCGGATCATCGAGCGCAACACGACGATCCCGACCAGCAAGAAGGAGACGTTCAGCACGGCGACGGACAACCAGCCGAGCGTGATGATCCACGTGCTCCAGGGCGAGCGCGAGTTCGCCAAGGACAATCGCACGCTCGGGCAGTTCGAACTAAGCGGGATCGCGCCGGCGCCGCGCGGCGTGCCGCAGATCGAGGTGGAGTTCGCCATCGACGCCAACGGCATCCTGACCGTGACGGCGACCGACCGCTCGACGGGCAAGAAGGCCGACATCAAGATCACCAACTCGGGCGGCCTGAGCAAGGAAGAGATCGAGCGGATGAAGGCCGACGCCGCGGCGCACGCCGAGGAGGACCGCAAGCGGCGCGAACTGGTGGACCTGAAGAACCGCGCCGACGCGATCGTGGTCCAGACGCGGCGGAGCCTCGAGGAGTACGGCGACAAGGTCTCGGCGGAGGTGCGCGGCCAGATCGAGAGCGCGATGTCCAACGTCGAGGAGAAGATCAAGGGCGACGACCGCGCGGCGATCGAGGCGGCCCTGAAGGAACTCGAGCGCGTGAGCATGGAACTGGGCAAGGCCGTCTATGAGGCGGCGAAAACCACCGGCCCCGCGGGCGCCGCTGAGCAGCCGGGCGCGGGCGCCCGCAGCGGCGACGCCGGCCGCAAGCCCGGCGACGAGACGATCGACGCGGAGTTCGAGGTCAAGGAGTAAGTTCGTCAGCAAACGCGAAAGAGGGGCGGCGCATCGGCGCCGCCCCTTTCTCTTTTGGGGCTAACGCGGCCGGCCGTTCGGCGGAGGAAAGCGGACGGGCCGCGGCGATGTTCGCCGCGGCCCGTCGCGCTGCGCGGAAGAGGAGGTTGGGTGCGTGGTTCAGTCACGCTCCGCGTAGAGCGGGCGGCTGGCGAGGTTGAGCGTCGTCATGTTCGTCGTCAGCCTCAGGTTGGACGGGCCGCCGGTGCGGTTGGCGAAGAGGATCTTGATCTTGTGAGAGCCGCCGTCCTCGAGCCAGGTGAGGCGATCGAAGTCGATGCGTTGGGAGAGGGAAGGGGCCGTCGTGTCGGCGTGGCCGTGCTCGGCGATTGCCTCGGCCTCCTCGGGGCTCCCGGCAAGGTCGAGCAGCACGGCGATGTCCTGGAAGTCCGCCTCGGGGGCCGAGACGTCCGTCGTGTAGAGTTCCAGCAGGTAGATGGCCTGGTTCGGGCTGAGGGTGACCTTCTTGGTGACCGGGTCGAGGTACGGCTGGAGGAAGCTGACGATGGTCGCCTGGTTCTGGAAGGGCTTGATGTTGGGGACTGTGTCACCGTTGCGGAGGACCTTGGCGGTGATGGGTGAGGTGGCCGAGTCCACCGTCATGTGCTTGACCCAGGCGCTGTCGCTGGTGTAGTTGACCTTGGAAAAGTCCTTGGGCATCCAGCCGGTCGCGATGACCGAGATCCCGGTGCCGCCGGGGACATCACTGGCGACGATGGCGCTGCGGGGGTTGTTGCCGTCGTTGAGGTTGCCGGTGATGGGCTTGGTGGAGATCTTGAACGGGTCGAAGACCGTCGAGCCCACACGGATGGAGGCCGTAACGGGGAACTGAATGGTCGTGGAGCCGGACGTGTAGGAGAAAGCCGTGCCCAGGACGGTGGCGACCGCGCTGTAGGTCTCGCTGGGGATCACGGAGCCGTTCTTGATCGTGAAGTCGACCGCGCCGCCGCGCCCGCCGTCGATCACAAGGCGGCCGTCGATGTACACCCAGATCTCCGCGTCGGTGGCAACCTCGAAGAACCAGTTCGCGTCCTTCTGGTGCACGAAGTAGTACTCGACCTCCGCGGTGTAGTCCGTGTCGGTGACGCCCGTGGCGGTGTCGAGGGAGCCGTCGAAGACGTAGTTGTTCTGCGCGTCGCGGACGAATGTGATCTCGGTTCGCTTGGACGTGTTGACGCCCGGGACGTCGCGGAACCACTGAGCGACGGTCGCGGCCGAGGTCGCCGCGCCGCCCGCGGAGGGATCGAGGACGGCGGGGGTGTCGCCGGGGCGGGAGGCGATATAGGAACGCGACGGCGGGATGATGTTCCCGTTGGCGTCGCGGCCTTCGGAGAGGATCTTCTGGCCGGTGGAGCGAAAGACGGGGGCGCCGCCGGTGTCGAGCGTCTCGGCGAAGATGTTGGCGTAGCGGCCCGCGCCCGCGTCGGCGCCCTTGCCGAAGTCCGGGTGAGCGTCGGGCCCGGAGCCCCCCTGGAAGTCGCGGACGACAGCGCCGACGGAGATCGTCGGCGCGCCGACGTACGCCTTGTAACTGGTATCCCAGACCTTCTCGGGGCCGGCGGAGGCAAACTCGCGCTTCGCGAGGATGCCAGCGAGCGAGACGATCACCACGCACTCGATGCTTCGCCTGATCTTCGGACGCATGCTTGGTCTCCGTTCTTCGCCGCGGCGTCGCCGGGCGGACTGGCTTGTTGTCTGGGCGTGAGCCTCGGTCGTGGAAGCGTCGCTCGGATCCGTGCCCGAGGAAAAGTGGGGCACGGGCGTGTGCCGGAGCCGGACCCGGCCGCGCCGCGATCTCGGGGGCGCAGGCGAATCGCTCCTACAAGAGAGCAAGCATTCGCGCTCTCGCCAAGTTGTGGAGCCGTGGCGGAGAACGCGGCGAGGGCGGGAAGAAGGCGTGGGTGATACAGAGGACGCAGATTGCCAGCGATGCTGGAGCAGTTGATTATCCGGCCTCGCATCAGCGGCGATCGAGCGTCCGATATTTGTGTTACGATGAACGCATGAGATTGGGTATGCGCAACCTGGTCTGGGAGATCGAAGAACGGTTCGATGTGGCGCTGCCGGCCTCTGAATTGGCTCAGGTCCGGACAGTGCGGACCTGGCCTCGCCGGTGGTCCGGCAGTTGCCGTTTCCGTCCGGAGTCTGCCCGACGGCGCATGTGTTCTATGAGTTCAGGCGGTTGATCGTTCGGGAAACCGGGATCGAGCGTCGGCGCATCCGGCCCAGTACATGATCTGTTTCCGGCCAGGCTTCGCCGCGTATGGCGAGCAGCGGGTGCTTGAGGAGGTTCGCCGCATCACGACCGGGATTGTCGGCCTGCCTCTGGAGCAGGTCCGCGGCGAGTCGGACCTCGTCAAGGATCTCGGGTGGACTGAGCACGCTGGGAAAACCGACTTGTCGTGGAATACCCATCCAGGCGAGTGGGTTTGACTCACCAGCCGTGTGAGCCTAGTTTCCTGTTCGTCCTGCCCGCCGTTTCGCGGCGGGCCTGTGGAGAAGCGAGTGGCCGATCTGGTGCTCATCCCGTCCGCGCAACACCTCTGCCGAATTAGGCAGCTGGGCTGCTGTGCGCCGGCGGTGAAGCAGCAGCACCAGCATCGACAGCAGGTTATGAAGACCTGCTGATGCCCCGCCGCCGCCCCCCGCTTACCGGGTGAGGCAGGCACCGACCCCCTCAAAACAACACAGCACCAGCCAGGCCCGTTTGGGCCTCTTTCCCCGGCCCCTTTCCAGCCGTGGCGCCCCGTGCGGGTTCCCGGCTTCCCCGAGGAGATCCCCATGAAGGCGTACCTGATCACCGATGACCGGTCCGCAACAACTTCCCTGGCCAGTGAACTGATTCGGCTGGGCGTCGACACGGAAACGTGGGCGTTATCCGACCGTTCGTATGCCCTAGACAACCCACCCCCTGACGGCGTGTTCGTGAACAGAGCGGCGCCATCGGGGACGCTGGAGCGCAGCGAACGGGAGCGTCTGCGCGACCTGGTGGCGTGGCTGGAAGGGCACAGGCAGATGGGAACGCGGGTGATCAACGGCTCCGGCGTTGTGGCGCTCGAATCAGGGCGCGTGCTGCAGCACACGGCGCTGCGGGCCGCGGGGATCCCCGTGCCGAGGACCGTCGCGGCCGTCGCGGACGCCGAGGCCGTGCGACGCGCGGCTGAGGAAATCGGAGGGCCGGTCGTGGTCATGTCGGCGAGACCGGGGACCGCGGCGGTGCGCTTCGAGAACGCGCGGGCGCTGGAGCGAGGGCTGCCGCGCGGCGAGATCCTGCTCGACGGCGGTACGGTGCTGGTGCGCGAGGCCCTGGGGCCGGCGGAGGTCACGCGGCTGGAGTTCGTCGGCGGGACGCTGCGCCGGGCATGGCGCTGGCGGGCGGAGGAAGGAGCGGGTGAGATCGGTGCGCCGGCGGTCGCTGAGGAGTTGAACGTCGCGGACGTGCCGGACGATCCGCTGATCGACCGGTACCTCGTGTTCCTGCACACGCACGGCTTTGGGATCGGCGCCATCGAGTTCGCGACGACGGCCCAGGGGCGGCGGCTGACGCTCGGCGTCAGCGGCGGGGCCGAGCCGTGGCGGTGGTCCGGGCTGGAGCCGGCTGTTGCGGCGCTGGTCGCGTTCGAGGCCAGGCGTGCCGGTGTGGCGCCTCGCGTGCCATCGCGAGTACGGGCGGCCGTGTAGGCTCGGCACGCGGCGCGGGCGGTGGAGGAGCCGCTCGCGCCGCGGCCGGCCGCATGTGTCGTGGTGGCGTGGTAGGCTGCGCCGCCGCCGCACGCTCGCGGCGGGCGAAGGAGGCGGCGTGAGCGATCCGGGACGTAACCAGGCGGATCCGTCGCCGGAGACCGCACGCCGGGCGTGGATCGGGCCGGCGGAGATCGGCGTCGCGGCGTTCACGGCGGCGTACCTCGGCGTGGCCGTGGTCGCCGCGGGCATCACCGGGAACACGGAGTTCGTGTTCTACATCGCCGTGATGCTCGTGCTCATCGGCGTGGTCGGCGTCGTCCATGCGCGGGTGAGGCTGAGCGCGAGAGTGCTCTGGGCGCTGGCGGTGTGGGGCCTGGCGCACATGGCCGGCGGAATGGTGCCCGTGGCGGTGGGGGAGGGAGGCGCCGGCGTGTTGTATAACCTCTGGCTCGTGCCGCGCTGGCTGCGGTATGACCAGCTCGTGCACGCCTATGGGTTCGGCGTGAGCACACGCGTCTGCTGGGAATGTCTGCGCGGAAGGCTTGCTGCGACGGGCGACGTGCGGCCCACGGCGGGCGTGATGGCCCTGTGCGCCCTGGCGGCGATGGGGCTGGGCGCCGGGAACGAGATCGTCGAGTTCGCCGCGACGAAGATCGCGAGCAAAACCAACGTCGGCGATTACGAGAACAACGCGATGGACCTCGTGTTCAACGCGATCGGGGCGACTGTCGTTGCGGTGGTGATCTGGTGGCGGGGGAGGCGACCTTAGTTCGCCTCCTGGATCGCTTCCTTCGTGTTCACCATTTGCCGCTTGACTTCCGGCCGATCGAGCATCCCCGGTCCGCACGCGGTCAGCAGCGTGTCGATAATCATCTGGTGGACGGCGTCGCCGAAGCGTCGTCCTCTGAACATGCGTTCGTACGACACAAGGCGATCGACTGCCTCGGCGACCTCATCCATCACGCCGGGCTGCGAACGTTCCTCCTTGGTCATGAACTCGGCCTTCTTGATGACGCCGCACGCGAGGATGGCGTCGATCTGGCTCAGGAAACGGTCATCCGGCGCAAGGAAGGAGGCGAACGCTGCGCGGTTTTCGGTGAGCAGGGCTGTTGCTTCATCCACGCGGTTATCACGCATCAGGAGGAACCCGTGGTAGGTCTGCCAGAGCCGTTCTTCCAGATGCGGAGTTCGACCCGAGTTCCGGCTCTCGGCGGCCAGTTGTCCGACCACCTCGATGCGATTCTCCCAGATTCGTTGGACGCCGGCATCGGGTCCAAACAGTTCAGGACCAAAGAGTCCTTCGAGGATGGTCAACACCGGAAGCCAGTTGTTGACGAGTGAACCATCGCTTCTCGGCTTGGCCACACTGAGAAGGAGAGTGGCGTTCATGCGACGCTGCGCCTGCACGGCTTCGAGATCTCTCGCCTTTTGCTCGGCGAGCGCGGTCGCTTCGCGAAGCACTTTCTGTTCCGCCCGGTAGCTGAGAGCCACTCCGATTCCGCTCGCGATCCCGACGAGCAGCATCGCGATCACGAGCATGACGACAGCGCCCGGCTGGCGACGAAAGAACAGCCTGCCCCGGCGCCACGGACCCGGCCGAGTCCACGCGATCGGCTCATGGCGCAGCCACGCGTCGAGGTCGGCCGCGAATGATTCCGCCGAGCCATAGCGGTCAACCGGACGCATCGCCAGGGCCCGCATGCAGATCGCGGCCAGATCGCGGTCGATCTTCGGCCGAACCGTTCGCGGGTCCGGGGGGCCGGACCGTCCCTCCGTCGGGTCGAGGTTGCGTTCGACTTCCTCGACCGACTGGCCGTTGGGGAGTTGCCTCGTCAGAAGGTAATAGAGAATGCCGCCGCAGGCGTAGATGTCCGCCGCGGGGGCGTAAGCCCCTTCCTCCATGCGGTGCTGCTCGGGGGCGATGAAGCCGAGGTTCCCCAGCGGTCCTCCGCGGTCCGGGTTGCGGGCGTCGTGGTCCTCGAGCCCGACGGCCAGACCGAAGTCGGTGATCTTCGGCTGGCGGTCCGCGGTGACCAGGATGTTGTCGGGCTTGAGATCGCAGTGGACAACGCCGACGGCGTGCGCGGCCTGGACGCCGCGGGCGATCGCCGCGGCGAGCGCTGCGGCCTCGCGCGGGGGCATGGGTTCGTCGGCTGCCTGCACGAACTCGCGAAGGGTCGGGCCCTCGACGAACTCCGACACGATGTAGTCGCGCCCATCCTCGGTGACGCCGCGGTCCAGCACGCGCACCGTGTTGGGGTGCTCGATGCGCCGCGCTCGCCCCGCCTCCTCCAGGAAGCGGCCGCGTGTGCCATCACCGACCTGACGCCGCAGGACCTTGATCGCGACCCACGCGGGCTTCACGCCATCGCCCAGGAGACGGTCGGCGGCGCGGTACACGGTCCCCTGAGCGCCGCGGCCCAGCATGCCGCGGATCTCGTACCGCGGCTCCCCGGAGGTCAGCAGCGGTCCGAAGTCGGATGGGACGCGAAGGCCGGGGTCGGTTTCGGACTCTCGAACCTGCGTCGTGGACCACAGCGCCTGGCTCAGCAGCGACGCGGCGCGGATCGCCTGCTCGAACTGCGGGTACTGCGCGATCAGCGCGGCGACCGCACGAGACTCGGGGCGGTCGTCACCGGCCGCGGCGCGGAGGCTGAACTCGATCGCGGCATCAAGCGCCACCGGGCGGTTGCCCAGGTCCGGCACAGCGGTGAGGTACCGGGCCAGGTCCACGCTCAGGCCTCGCTCGATGCGGATCCGGCCGTCGGCGTCGATCACCTCCGCGATCGTGTCGTCGTCGGCGTCGCGACCGGCGACGGCCGCCAGCGACTCAGGGGGGACGTCGCCGGCCTTGTCGTACAGCGCGCGCAGCCGATCACCCACGTCCTCCGCGAGGGCGACCATCAGTTCATCTCCTGCAGCAGCGCGGTGCGCAGACGCTCACGGATCGCCTGCCAGCGCTGGCGCGTTGCGTCGGCCGAGATGCCCAGATAGCCGCCGATGACGCGGTGGGAGTTGCCCATCAGCCAGAGCGAGAGGATCTGACGGTCCACGGCGTTGGGGAGCAGACGCAGCGCGGCGTCGATCTCCAGTTCGACACCGTCGCCGTCCGGGCTTGTCGAGCGGGCCGCGCGATCGATACGGCTCAGCCAGGTTCGCGCGAACTCAGAATCCTCACCTTCGGCATGGCGGAGCCTTCTGATGATCCGGACCTTGTCGATCAGCGCCGCGTCGACCATCTTGAAGACCAGAGCCCAAAGTTGGGGCTCGGTGGATGCCTGGAGGCGGCCGGAGCGGACATAGCGGTCCAGCCGGCGGCTGAGGGTGGAGAGGATCTCCTGAGAGTCGAAGAGGCGGCGCATCGAGGGGCCCAGTTTTCCTCGAACGCGGCGCCGAACGAACGGGCCGTAGGCCTCGACGAAGAGGCCGACGGCCTCCCTGTCGCCGCTGCGCATACGGACCACGAGGTCCTCGATCGGGGGTGGGGCAGGGGGTGAGGGGGTGTCCACAGGGCGACCTCCAAGGACGTGCGGGTCAGAAAAAAAGCGGACCGCACCTCACAGCGACGGGTCGCCTCCGACTGCCACTGGGTCGGCCGGGTGTCTCTCGCGGCACCACCGGGATCACCCGGCCCACGGCGCTCAGAACGGAGGCGGCACCATGAACCGTTGTGTCGGAATCAAGTGTAATCGAGTTTGCGGGAAAGGATCGGGTCTTGCCCGGAGACGCCACAGGGTACCAGTTTGGTTGGTGTTTGTTCTAGTCGGAGGGGCCGCGCCCGGCCTGTCGGCGGCGGACACCGGGTCGGTAACCGATGGTTACGAGACCTCCAATGCGCCTTCCGCGTCCGACGGCCGGCACTGGAATGACGAGATCTGGGATCTTCTCCAGCTGATCTTTGCGGCCCTCGGCTACATCGACGTTGAGGCAAGCGCGGACCTGGAGCAGAAGCTCCTCAGCTTCTCCGAGCACTGGGCGGCTCAGGGCTTGCCCGAAGACATGTCAGCCCAGACGGCGTTCATGACGCTCGAGGCCCTGGCTGACCTCGAGGTCCTTCTCCTCGCGGAGCCCGACCAAATCCCGCTGTTCGTTCGACTCGAGGCTTTGACGACTATCGCGTCGATGCGTGAGGCGATCCTGACATCCCTCACGGCGACGTCGTTCAGTGGAGGTGGCGAATGACTCCAGATCAGCGCGGCGGAGCCGCCGCGACTGGGGGACTGACGGAACGGCTCCGTCAGACAACCCAGGGCCATTCCTACGCCCATGTGGCACGAGTAACCGGATGCAACTCCGAAACCGTGCGGCGATACCTCAACGGCGGCACACCGTCGGTTGAGTTCATCGCCGCGGTCGCGGCCCAGTTCCACGTCTCGGCCGATTGGCTGCTGCTGGGACGCGGGCCGCGACGGCCCACCGCGGCGACGAGCCAGTCGCAGGCTCCGCCCGAAGCGGTCGCCGGGGTCTTCGGCGCAGGACCGGTCCAGGTGCGCTCGGCGGACGCGCACGTCCGGACGGCCTGAGCGGACGCCGGTTTGATCAGTTGCGGTGCAAACCCGGCCCACGTGGCCGGAGTTGTCGCGCGCGCGGCAATGGCCGGTGGAGGCGGACTCGTCCGTAAACGAAACAGGCCGGGACCTTGTGGTCCCGGCCTGCTTCATCAAGTGGGCGCGGAGGGATTCGAACCCCCGAAGGCTTTCGCCAGCAGATTTACAGTCTG
>CALAFV010000544.1 GCA_937891445.1 uncultured Phycisphaerales bacterium
CGCCCCGCTCGGACTGCAGCACGCCCAGCAGATGCCAGGCGTCGGGGTTCCGCGGCTCACGCTTCAGGATCTGGCGGTACGCCCGCTCCGCCTCGTCGCCGCGGCCGTCGTTGTGCAGGGTCAGGGCATCGGTGATCGAGGGCCGGGCGGTACGGCTGTCCGTCATGGAGCGTCCATCTCAAGGAGCGGGCATCGCGGGAGCGGGCGGTGCAACTCGGGGGAGAGTAGACCGCCCGGTCGGGTCGCGTCCATGAAGGAAGGGGGTGTCCTCAGCGGAAGAGGCCGGGAACGATCCGGACCATGACGCCCGATCCGGACGCCACCAGAACGGCGTCCGACCCGGCGCGGACCCACTGATGCCCGCGCGGCGGCCGGTGCAGATGATACGCGGCTGGCGCGGCGATGACGTAGCGGCGCGATGCATAGGCGGCGGGCAGGCGGTCGCCGGGCCTCCAATGCCGCGCCGCGCGGTGGACGGGCGGGGGAGGGCGATGCAAGTTGGGGCGGTGCAGGTCGGGGCCGCGGTGGTCCCGCTCCATCCGCGGCGGCTCGCGATGATCCGGTCCCCAGCCGGCGGCGGAGGCGTCTTGGGTGCCCAGGCCGACCAGCACGGAGGCGGCGGTCAAGGCGGTGGTCATGGCGGCGATCAGGATGCGCGACATGGGGGTGTCCCTCTTCTCATCAGGCCGGGATCGTGATCCCGATGCCCCAATGCTGCGCGTCCCCTGTTGCCGGCGTGTGTCCGGCACTCCCCTGTTTGGTAACGGACTGTTACGGCTCAACCCAACTCAAAGCTCGTCACGCCGTACAGGCGCGCGGTGTCGATGGTTGGGGCGGGGCCGAGATACATGCGGGCAGTTTCGAACTGCGGAGTCAGGCCCAACTCCTCCGCCAGCAGGACGGCGTCGCGGTTGACCTCCGGCACGTCGAGGAAAATGGGACCCTCTCCCGCCGTGGCGGCGAGCGCCAGCGCCAGATCGCGCGCCGTCCCGCGGTCGGCGGCGTAGAGCGGGCCGATCTTGCTGCCGATGTGGCAGGGGCGGATCACCCCGAAGCCCTGCAACGCCTTGTCCTGCACGGCGGCGAGTGCGGAGGCGCCGGGCAGGGCGATCCAGTTGGACAGGAAACCGGCGCGCGGCGCCGGGAACAGGGCGCGGTCCCATTCCAGTAGCCGGTCGAAGGGTACAGTCCGCGCGTCCGCCAGCGCCGCGGCGGAGGAGGTTCCGGCGGGCGGCGTGCCGCCATAACGGATGTTGCGGTACGCGAGCGCGAAGCCGGACTTGTGGTAGTTGTCCTGCTGCGCCACCACCCCGTCCAGACCGACGGTGCAGCCCGCCAGATGCTTCAGACCGGCCCGCCAGAGGTTCCAGCCGAGGCCGCGCCCGCGCATCTCGGGCCGCACGATGTAGAAGCCGAGGAAGCCGAAGTTCTCGGGATAACGGACGACGGAGATGCAGGCCGCCGGCTCGCCGTCCAGTTCCCCGATCAGGAAGCCCTCCGGGTCCACCGCGTGGAAGGCCCCGGCGTCGTGCAGGCCGGGCTTCCAGCCCTCGGCCCGCGCCCAATCCACGGCCAGATCCAGTTCGGCCCGGCTCATCACGCGCACGCGGTAGCCTTGCATGAGGGCGCTCCGGTCAGGGTTGCGGGGCGGGGGCGAAGCGCGCCATCTCCCCGGCGTAGGGTTTGGGCAGTGGGAAAGCGTAACCGCCGGTCTTGCCGGTGCGCAAGCCCAGCACGGCCAGCCCCTCCACCAGCTTCACCGCGGCGGTGACGCCGTCCACCACCGGCACGCCCATCTCGGCGGTCAGGGCGCGCGCCAGATCAGCCATGCCGGCGCAGCCCAGGACGACGCTCTCCGCCCCATCCTCGGCGATGGCTTGGCGGATGGTCTCGCGCACCCGCTCCACGGCGCCCGACGCCGGGTCCTCCAGCGCCAGAACCGGCACGCCGGCGGCGCGCACCCGGCAGCGCCCGGCCACGCCGTAGCGCTCCGACAGATGCTCCAGCGCCGGGACGGAGCGCGGCATGGTGGTGACGACGCTGAACCGCCCGCCAAGCAGGGTGGCGGTCTTCATCGCCGCCTCGCAGATGCCGACCACCGGGACGGCGGACAGGCAGCGCGCGGCGTCCAGCCCGACATCGTCGAAGCAGGCGATCACGACGCCGTCGATGCCCGGCGCCGCACGCTCGTGGGCGGCGATCACCTCCAGCAGGCCGGGGACGGCCAGCGCCTCGTCGTAATAGCCCTCGATGCTGGCGGGACCCATGGCCGGGTTGGCGGCGACGATCTCCGTCCCCGGCGCCGCGACGGCACGGGCGGCATCCCCGGCCTTCGCGGTCATCGAGGCGGTGGTGTTCGGGTTGACGACCAGGATGCGCATGGTGGTCCTTATTTCCTCAAGCGGCGGCGCCGGTGCGCCGCAGCCGGCGGCGGCGCAGGATCATCACCCCGGCGAGGAACAGGCCGATCACCGTGAAGGAGAACAGCGTCGTCAGCGTGCCCAGCGCGTAGAGCACCGGCGTCGTGACGTTGGTGGTCATGCCGTAGATCTCCAGCGGCAGGGTGTTGAAGGACCCCGCGGTCATCAGCGTGCGCGCGAACTCGTCGTAGGACAGGGTGAAGCCGAACAGCCCGACGCCGATCAGGCTGGGCAGCAGGATGGGCAGCACCACATGGCGCACCGTCTGCCAGGGCGTGGCGCCGAGGTCGCGCGCCGCCTCCTCGTAGGCCGGGTTGAAGCGGTTGAAGATGGCGAAGACGATCAGCAGGCCGAAGGGCAGCGTCCAGGTCAGATGCGCGCC
>CALAFV010000545.1 GCA_937891445.1 uncultured Phycisphaerales bacterium
GGGCCAGAGAGAGGCGGTGCGCGGCGATGGGGAAGTCGTCGGTGCGCAGGACGGGGATCGCGGCGAGGTCGAGCTCGGCGCGCCTCGCGGCCGCGGCGGCCGCGGCCTGGCGCTCGCGCGAGACGGCGGCGGGCGCGTCGGCGGCGCTGCTTTGCGCCGGCTGAGCCGCGGGCATCGCCGGGGCTGCTCCGAGCGGGACCAGTGCAGCAAGGAGCGTGGGGAGCAGCGGCGGGGTCCGGCGTCGGGTCATGGCGTCTCCGGCAGGATCATCGGGTCAACCACGCGGCGATGGCGCCGACAAAAACGGCCCAGGCCGCGATCTCGACGGTCGCCGAGAGTTTGCGGCTGGCGCGAGGGAAGATCAAATCGGCCGCGACCGCGGCGATGAACTGGCCAACGGCGATGACGGCAACCCCCAGCCAGACCGAGGGGCCCGTCCAGTCGGACCACTCGGCGAGCAGGAGCATGCCGACGACGAGCATGAGCCACGCCCAGACGGCGGCCAGCACGAGGAACACGCCCCGCCAGACCCATCGAGAGACGGCCACGCGCGGTATCTCCGGCGGCGCGCGGGCGGAGCGCCCGCGGCCGAGTGCTCGTCATACGCGGGGGAGGTTACCCCATGTTCATGGTCATCAGGAACTCGGCGTTGGTCTTGACCTTGCTCAGGCGGCTCTTGAGCAGTTCCATGGCCTCGACGACGTTCATGTCGCTGAGGACCTTGCGGAGGCGGTAGACCAGTTCCAGTTCCTTCCGGTCCATGAGCAGTTCTTCACGCCGCGTGCCGGAAGCGGCCACGTCGATCGCGGGCCAGATGCGCTTCTCGACCAGGCGGCGGTCCAGGTGCAGTTCGCTGTTGCCGGTGCCCTTGAACTCCTCGAAGATGACCTCGTCCATCTTCGAACCGGTGTCCACCAGCGCGGTGCCGATAATCGTGAGGCTCCCGCCGTTCTCGATCGCGCGGGCGGCGCCGAAGAACTTCTTGGGGCGCTGGAGGGCGTTGGAGTCCAGACCGCCGGTCATGATCTTGCCCGAGTGGGGCATCTCGGCGTTGTACGCGCGGGCCAGGCGGGTGATCGAGTCCAGCAGGATCACGACGTCCTCGCCGAACTCGACGGCGCGCTTGGCCTTCTCGATCACCATCTCGGCGACCTGCACGTGACGCGACGACTGCTCGTCGAACGTGCTGGCGACGACCTCGACCTTCGGGGCCGTGTTGCGGCGGAAGTCGGTGACTTCCTCGGGACGCTCATCGACGAGCAGGACGATGATGCGGACGTCGGGGTAGTTCTTGCTGATCGCCTGCGTCATCTTCTGGAGCAGGACGGTCTTGCCGGTGCGCGGCGGGGCGACGATGAGGGCACGCTGGCCCTTGCCCAGGGGCGCCACCAGGTCCACGATCCGCATCTCGATCTGGTCCGGCGTCGTCTCGAGGATGAACCGCTCCTGCGGGTGCAGCGGGGTCAGGTCCTCGAAGTTGGTCAGTTGGTGGATGACCGAGGGGTCGCGCCCGTTGACGCTGTCCACGCGGAGCAGCGCGAAATACCGCTCGCTCTCTTTCGGCGGGCGGATCGCCCCGCGGACTACCATCCCCTTCTTGAGGCCGAAGCGGCGGATCTGCGTCGGGGAGACGTAGATGTCGTCCGGGCCGGCGAGGTAACTCTGCTCGGGGCTTCGGAGGAAGCCGAAGCCGTCGGGCATGATCTCGAGGGTGCCCTCGCCGATCATCAGGCCCTGCTTGGCGGCGCGGGTCTTGAGGATCTTGAAGATGAGTTCCTGCTTGGGGACCTGGTGGTAGTCCTCCAGGCCCTCCTTCTTGGCGACCTCGTGCAGTTCCTCGATCCCCATCCGCTGGAGTTGCGAGATGGAGATGGACTCCTTGAGGGCCGAGGGGCCGGCCTGGGCGACGATGCGCTCAAGTTCGGCGGCCTCGCGTTCGAGTTCCTCATCGCTGGGGAGCGCGAAGTCCCAGCCGGGGCGGCCGCCGCCCGAAGGGCCGTCAGCCGAGGGGCGGAAGTCGCCGCCCATGGAGCCGCCGAAGCCCTTGCGGCGCTTGCGCTTGCGGCGATGGCCGCGCATCCCCATCATCTGCCCACCCATCTGGCCGACGCCCGCGCCGACGTCGCGATCGCCGCGGTCACCGCCATCCTGCGGCCCGCCGACCGGCCCGTTGCTGCCGCCGCCGGCCTGACCGTTGGCCGCGGGCTCGGAACGGGCCTGCGTCTGCTTGGTCTCCTCGCGGGCTTCGGTGCGCTCGGTCGTGCCCGTCGCGGACGAACGGCTCCCGCGCGTCGGGCGCTCCCCCTGCTTTCGTTGCGTTCTCGTCTCGTCAGCCACGTCCGGCTCCTGGATGTCGAGCGCCGACACGGTCGGTACAGGTGTGATTGCGATGATGAACCGTGGGTGCGCGATCCCTGCACGCCCGGCACGCTCGGGAACGATGCCCCGCCACTGCATGCCCGGCTGAATATCTGATGGGCTTGACCCGGCGTCTGATGCTTCGGGTCTCAGGTCTTCCCCCGCCCCTTGGAACGAAATCTCCCCCGGGTTTGCCGCGGATCCCCCCTCTGGCGCCCGCCCCCAGGCTCCGCTCCGCGGCACACAAAACAAACCAACTTCGGTGCGGATTCGTTGCACGGCCGGGCGCGGCCGCTGGGGCCATCTGCCGCCCGCCCGCGTATCAGTTTGGCACGTGGGGCCGGTCGAAGGGTCTCCGGAACACACTCCCCCGCGGACCTTTCGACTTGCAAGTATACCCCATCGGGGCCTTTGGCAACAACCCGCGAGGCTTATCCACCGCCGGAGGCCGCCTGCGGGACGCCCGGGCGGCCCGCGTCCCTCCCCGCGAGGGAAGCCTCGATGCGCTCCAGCACCGCGCCCGTCGCGGCGGCGAGGTCCTCGAGCGACCCGGCGTTGGGGATCACGTGGTCGGCGCGGCGGCGCTTCTCCTCCGGCGGCATCTGGGCGGCCTCGCGCCGGGCCAGTTCGGCCTCGTCCCAGCCCCGCGCGGTCATGATGCGGGCCAGACGGACGGTGCGGGGGGCGTCCACGAAGATGACCGCGTCGCACTCGCGGTCGACGCCGGCTTCGTAGAGCAGAGGCGCATCGACGATGATCGCCCGCGCGTGCGGCTCGCCGCGGGCTGCGCGGTCCCGCTCGCGGCGCACGATCGCCGCGCGGGCCTCGCGGATGAGCGGGTGCACCAGTTCCTCCAGCCGGCGTCGCTGCTGGGCGTCGGCGAAGACGATGGCCGCGACCTTGCGACGGTCCACGCCGCCGTGCTCGTCGAGGATCTCGCCCCCCCACCACGCGACGAGCGTGTCGCGGACCTCGGGGCGCTGGAGCACCGCGCGAGCCTGCTCGT
>CALAFV010000546.1 GCA_937891445.1 uncultured Phycisphaerales bacterium
GGGCGAGCAGGGCGGCGGTGGCGAGCGCGGCGGGGTGCGGCATGTGGGGGCTCCTGCGGCGGGTTTCGTTGTTTCAGCGTACCGAAAGTGGGGGCGGGGGGTGGCATTTGAGGGCGGGAGGCGCGTGTTGCGGGAGGGGGAGAAGAGGGCACGCGGTTGAGCCGCGCTCCCGACGTCCGGCGGTGGGTGAGGGCGCTTGGGCGAGAGGTTGGCTTGGGTGGAGCGCGGAATTCACGCTTGGCGGAGCGTGACGGATGGCAATCGCGAGGTCGTCCAAGTGGCCGGATCGGTGGAGAGGGGGGTATGAATCACCCGCTCATGAGCCGTTCTTTGTCTCGGGTGGTGTTTGGTCTTTGACGGGATGGTCTCCATGATCGACATCAGGCAACTGACGAAGCGATTCGGCTCGTTCACGGCGGTGGACGGGGTGTCGTTCGGCGTGCAGCGGGGGGAGGTGCTGGGGTTCCTGGGGCCAAACGGGGCGGGGAAGTCCACCACGATGAAGATGGTCACGGGGTTCCTGTCGCCGACGAGCGGGACGGCGGTGGTGGGGGGGCACGACGTGGTGAATGAGCCGCTGAAGGTGAAAGAGAAGATCGGGTACCTGCCGGAGGGGGCGCCGGCGTACCCGGAGATGACGCCGGAGGGGTTCCTGGGGTTTGTCGCGGAGGCGCGGGGGCTGCGGGGGGCGGCGAAGCGCAAGCGGATCGGGGAACTGGTGGGGATGGTGCACCTGGAGGGGGTGATGCGGCAGCCGATCGAGACGCTGTCGAAGGGGTATAAGCGGCGCGTGGGGCTGGCGGCGGCGCTGATGCACGACCCGGAGGTGCTCATCATGGATGAGCCGACCGACGGGCTGGACCCGAACCAGAAGCACGAGGTGCGGACGCTGATCTCGTCGATGGCGCCGTCGAAGGCGATCGTGCTGTCCACGCACATCCTGGAGGAGGTGGAGGCGGTGTGCACGCGCGCGGTGATCATCAGCCGCGGGCGCGTGGTGGCGGACGGGACGCCGGCGGAACTTCAGGCGCGGTCGCGGTTCCACAATGCCGTGTCGGTGCGGGTGCGCATCGCGGATGGGGCCGCGGCGGCGGCGAAGGCGGAACTGGCGCGGCTGGCGGGGGTGGCGAGCGTGGAGGAGTTGGGGACGCCCAACGGGCAGGCGTCGTTCACGGTCTTCCCGCGGGACGGGAAGGCGATCGTGGGGGAGGTGAGCCAACTGGTGCGGGCCAAGGGGTGGGAGGTGGACGAACTGCGGGTGGAGACGGGGCGGCTGGATGAGGTGTTCCGCGAGATTACCGCGCCGGCCGCCGCGGCGAATGGGAAGGGAGGTGCGGCGTGAAGGCGATGCTGGCCGTCTTCAAGCGCGAACTCGGGGCGTACTTCGTGACGCCCGTGGCGTACGTGTTCATCGTGATCTTCCTGCTGCTGACGGGGGTGTTCACGTTCGCGGAGGACCCGGGGGCGTTCTACGAGCGGGGGCAGGCGGATCTGCGGTCGTTCTTCCTGTTCCACCCGTGGCTGTACCTGTTCCTGATCCCCGCGGTGTCGATGCGGCTGTGGGCGGAGGAGCGGAAACAGGGGACGCTGGAACTGCTTCTGACGCTGCCGATTCCGATGTGGGCGGCGGTGGCGGGGAAGTTCCTGGCGGCGTGGGCGTTCGCGGGGATCGCGCTGGCGCTGACGTTCCCGCTGTGGATCACGGTGAACTACCTGGGGAGCCCGGACAACGGGGTGATCGCGGCGGGGTACATCGGGAGTTTCCTGATGGCGGGGGCGTACCTGGCGGTGGGGTCGTGCATCTCGGCGACGACGCGGAACCAGGTGGTGGCGTTCGTCGTGACGGTGGTGGTGTGCTTCGCGTTCCTGCTGGCGGGGTTCGGGCCGGTGATGGGGTTCATCGGGTCGTGGGCGCCGGCGTCGGTGGTGGACGCGGTGAGTTCGATGAGTTTCCTGACGCGGTTTGATTCGATCGGCAAGGGGGTGGTGGACGCGCGGGACATCGCGTTCTTCGTCTCGGTGATCGCGCTGTTCCTCTTCGGGACGGCGGCGGTGGTGGAGACGAAGAAGGGGGGATGAGGTGGGGAGGGGGGAGGTGTGCAGGTGAAACAGCCCTCCCCGGGTGCTTGGAGCGAAACGGGAAGTGAACTGATGCGCAAGGGACTCATTTCTCTGGGCGGGTTCGCGGCGGCGGCGGCGCTGTTTGTGGCGTTCAACGTGCTGGCGGGGGTGGCGCTGCGGCCGGTGCGGGTGGACCTGACGGACGGGAAGTTGTACACGCTGTCGGAGGGGTCGCGGCGGGTGACGCGCGGGCTCGAGGAGCCGGTGAGGCTGACGCTGTACTACTCCGAGAAGTTGGGGGCGTCGCTGCCGGCGCAGATCCGGACGTACGCGACGCGCGTGCGCGAGGTGCTGGGGGAGTATGCGCGGGCGTCGGGGGGGAAGGTCATTGTGGAGACGGTGACCCCCGAGCCGTTCTCGGATGCCGAGGACCGCGCGGTGCAGGCGGGGCTGGTGGGCGTGCCGACGGGGACGACCGGGCAGGACCGGTTCTACTTCGGGCTGGTGGGGACCAATGCGGTGGACCGGCAGGAGGTGATCCCGTTCCTGCGGCCGGACCGCGAGGAGTACCTGGAGTACGAACTGACGCGGATGATCTACCTGCTGTCGGAGCCGGCGAAGAAGGCGGTGGGGCTGATGACGTGGCTGCCGATCGAGGGGGCGTTCAACCCGATGGCGCAGCAGCCGGGGCAGCAGCAGACGCCGGCGTGGCAGGTCGTGCGGCAGATGAAGGACCTGTTCGATGTCCGGACGCTCGACCGGAGCGTGACGGAGATCCCCGAGGACATCAAGGTCCTCATGCTGGTGCATCCCAAGAACGTGTCGGAGTCCACGCTGTACGCGATCGACCAGTTCGTGCTGCGGGGCGGGCGGCTGCTGGTGTTCGTGGACCCGCACTGCGAGAACGACGTGCCGCCGGGGATCAATCCGATGCAGGCGCTGAGCCTGCCGAAGAACTCGGAACTGACGAAGTTGATGGACGCGTGGGGGGTGGAGATGGCGCCCGGGGTGTTCGCCGCGGACCGCTCGGCGGCGCCGCGGGTGAACGTGGGGACGGCGCAGCGGCCGGAGGTTGTGAGTTACGTCGCGTGGGCGTTCCTGGATGGGGACCGGCTGGAGCGGTCGGACCCGGTGACGGGGCCGCTGCGGTCGGTGAACTTCGCGACCGCGGGTGTGCTGCGGAAGAAGGAGGGGGTTGAGGGGGGGCTGGAGATGACGCCGCTGGTGCGGACGGGGACGGACTCGGCCGCGCTGGACGTGCAGAAGGTGCAGTTCGTGCCGGACCCCAAGAGCCTGCTGGCGGATTTCGTGCCCGCGGGGCGGGAACTGGTGCTGGCGGCGCGGCTGACGGGGAAGGCCAGGAGCGCCTTCGACGGGCCGCCGGGGTCATCGTCGGACGGGGGGGAGTATGGAGAAGAGGGGGGAGCGGGGGAGGCGGATGCTTCGAAGCACATTGCTGAGTCGGCCGAGCCAGTGAACATCGTCGTCGTGGCCGACTGCGACATGCTGGCGGACCGGTTCTGGGTGCAGGAGGAGCGGCTGGGGCCGATCATCCTGGGGCTGTCGAAGATCGCGGACAACGGGGACTTCGTCATCGGGCTGCTGGACAATCTCAGCGGCTCGAACGATCTGCTGAGCCTGCGGGCCCGCGGGCGGCATTCGCGGCCGTTCGAGAAGGTGCGGGAGATCCGGCAGGCGGCCGAGGCGCGGTACCTGGCGAAGGAGCAGGAACTTCAGAACCGGCTGCGCGAGACGGAGAACAAGATCAACGAACTGCAGCGGCAGCGCGCGGACGGGCAGAGCGAGGGGGCCGTGCTGCTGACGCCGGAGCAGCAGGCGGAGATCGAGAAGTTCCGGCAGGAGATGGTGGCGACGCGGAAGGAACTGCGCGAGGTGCAGCACTCGCTGCGTCGCGACATCGACAGGCTGGGGACGAAGTTGCGTTTTCTGAACATCGGGCTGATGCCGGCGCTGGTGGGGGTGGCGGCGGTCGGGGTCGGGGCGTGGCGAGCCGGGCGGCGCAAGGCGGACCGGCGGAACAGGACGGCGCTGTCGTGATGAAGCACACGGGGAGGTAAGCGCATGAAGACCGGGACTCTCGCGGCCCTGGCGGGCGCGGCGGTGGTGGTGGGGGGCGTGGCTTGGCTGGTGGC